>JAYEGS010000057.1:0-55787 GCA_034659215.1 Pseudomonadota bacterium
CCAAGGTCGGTTGTGAGCGGATGCAGGAGATCGAAAACCCGGAACTGGCAACTAAACGTAGCCGAGCTCTTTATCGGGCTAAAGGTTATTCCGATGGTTGGATCGAAAAGCGGATGCGTGGGATTGTCATTAGTGCAGAACTGGTGGATGAATGGAAAAAACGTGATGTTGGCGGTAGCCGGGAATATGATCTTTTGACCGCTGAAATATCCAAAGCGTCTTTCGGTCTGACACCATCCGAATACAAAAACCTTAAACAGCTTGAGCGCGAAAATCTGCGTGACCATATGGGTGATCTGGAATTGATCTTTTCTATGCTCGGTGAAGCGGCAACCACGGAAATCACGCGCATTCAAGATGCTCAAGGTTTTAGTGAAAACCGCCGTGCCGCTAACAAGGGCGGTCGGATCGCCGGGGATGCGCGGGAGAAACTGGAAAAAGAGTCGGGGCGTAAGGTTGTATCGAACGATAATTATTTGGGTGCACCGGAAAAGCAGATACGGTTGGCAAGTAAGAAAATAAAAAAGTGAAAAATAGAGATTGTGGAGAAAACTTGTACCTCGAATCCGATTTCATCATGCTTTTCGCCCTACAGCACTACATGTATTGTCCACGCCAGTGCGCCCTGATTCATCTGGAGAAGGCCTGTAAGCTGTTTTCTCATTATGCCAAGCGGCTTGTTGAGGGAAGATGAGCTGGACAGTATTCGTGGGATTGAGGGGCGGACGGCGAGGGATTATTTCGATTAGTTTGACCATATGATTGTTGCTCAGAAAGAGGATTTTATCTTTGCCGGGCGTAATCGGCGTCCACCTCTTGATCAGGTCAACTGTCTGTTGTCATTCGGATTTTATAGCCGATCCCTTTGCTGGCTATGATTTGAGACAGCCCATTGTTAGTCATCGACGACCGTCACGACAAAAGCCCTTATCTCTGTTGGCTGCTGTCAAACAGTCATTTCTGTTGCAGTTGCTGATGTTGGTTCCTCGTGGTGTTTGCTTTGTTCTCTTGCCTCTTTTCGGACAATTGCCGAGATGAATTTTGCGAGAGTTTTAAAATGTGTAATTAATGTGTAATAATGGGGACGCTCTTGATTTAGTGACTGAGCACAGCATCAGGGATAGACTCGATTGAAATAGGTAGGTAGAGGAAATATCAGTGAAGTTAATTTTTGGTCAACAAATTCCTGACGATATCAAGATAGACTTGGAAAATGCGTCTGCTTTGCATCAACGCGCCGTTTCTGATTACGCAAAATGTGTGGAATTCAGCAAAATAATGTCTGATGTTTTAGTGAGATTAGAAGATGCTGAATGTGATCATATTGCCGGTAAAGTGATGAGCATTCTTATCGAATGTAATCCGAAAGAAGGGGCCCATTGCGATAAAGCCACTGTTGTTGGGGAAAAAATGAAAAAGTTCAATTCAAGGACAACCTCCTAGTTGCCCTTGAAATTTGGTTGCCTTTTTTCCTTGAGGGCGCGGACTCCTTCGGCGTGGTCGTCAGTGCGTTGGGTGATTCCCTGGAAGGCGGCCACCAGATCAAGATGTCCGGTGATTTCGGCTGTCCGGGCATTGCGGATCGCTTTTTTTATCATGGCTACGGCCACGGGGCTGTTTGAGGTGATGGCGTTAACCATTTTTTCGGTTTCAGAGCTCAATTGATCCTGATCTACCAATTGGTTTAAAAGGCCAAGTTTTAGAGCTTCTTCCGGTTCAACTATCCTGCCGGTGAGGGAGAGCTCCATCGCTTTGGCGTAGCCTACAACCCTTTGGAGAAAAAAGGCACCGCCGTCGCCGGGTACCAGGGCGAGTTTGGCAAAAGTTTCACCGAAACGAGAGTGTTGACAACCGATGCGAATGTCACACATGCAGGCCAGATCACAGCCTGCTCCGATAGCGGCTCCGTTGACCATGGCCACGATCGGGGTTTGGAGACTTTCTATGGTCAGGGGGATCTGCTGAATACCTTTGCTGTAGCGTCGGCGAAGCTCTTCAGGGTATATCGGGGGGGTATGCTCTTCTTTGTCTGACTCAAGCATCTTTAGTGCCAGATTGCGGACAACTGATTTGAGTGGATTTGTTTGGGTTAAAGTGTTAGCGAATTGCCATATCGGATAGTTTGGGTTATAATGTAAACATAATGCAGAAAATGGGGGGGCTTTGCGTGGGTGACGTACATGGAGAGGCTAGTCACAACCTCCGAAGAGATGAATGTAGTAAATCTAAGGAGTAAGCTTATGAAGAAAGCTCAGGACATTATGACGACGCCGGTGATTACGGTAACGCCGAATACCGGCATCAAGGAGTTGGCCCGGCTGTTGACCAGTAAACATATCAGCGGCGTTCCGGTGGTGGATGACAATGGTCTATTGTTGGGGATTGTGACTGAGACCGATCTTCTGTTTACGGAGAAACCCCTTCATATTCCGACGTTTGTGACGTTGCTTGATGCAGTGGTTTTTTTCGAAAATCCTTTTAAGATGGATAAGGATTTGAAAAAGTTGACCGCCAGTACCGTTGCTGATCTCTATAGTCAGGATTGTTTGGCCGTTGCGGGCACGACTCCGACCGAAGAGATCGCCGAATTGATGATTACCCAAAAAGTTAATATCCTGCCGGTAATCAATGAAGAACGTAAGGTTGTTGGTATCGTTAGCCGTACTAATATGCTCTCTTTGATTACTTGAGGGTAACCTTCTCAGGTGGGCGGTGGCAGGTCTCCTTCATTAAAAAGGAGCAGAGCAGGGCGAGCCCGGCCGCTCCGCAGAGTAGATACAAAAGCTGCGAATAGGCTTGAGGGGCATAGTGTCCGGCTGCAGTTTTGGGGTAGGCATCAAGTATTTTGCCGAGTAAAGGCATGAAGGCCGCACCGCCGAGGAACGGAAAGAGGTTGACGGTACCCACCGAGGTTCCGGCGATAGCTACCGGAAAAAGCTCTTTGGTGGTGGTGAAACCGATTGCGACGATTGCTGAAGCGGAAAACGAAAAGATAAAGAAGACCAAGTAGAGGGCCGGCGTCGGCAGGCTGGCGGGAAAAAGCGCCAGCACTACCATTTCTGCCGTAAGGATGGCCGTACAAAAGATTATTACCTTTTTGCGACTGTGCAGGACTTTTTCGGAGAGATAGCCCAGCAGAGGGCTGCCGACAATCATTCCCCAGGCGATCATGCTTAAGATCGAACCGGCTTCAGCCCGGCTCATACCATAGACATCCATCAGGTAGGGGCCGCCCCAGAGGGCACCGAAGCCGAAGAATATACCGCAATCCAAGAAAAACCAGATTGCTACCGGCCAGAAATATTTTTCAGTAGCAACTCGACGCGCTCCTTCCCAGAGGCCGATCATTTTTGGGGTTGCGACTGTTTCCCGGCTGCCGTAATCGATTTCAATTAATGAGGGCCAACCTTTGTCGGCGGGCCGATCTCGTACCAATAGCCAGACTAAAGCGACCAGGATGAAGGTTAAGCAACCAATTATCTCAAAAGCTATCCGCCAGTCGAAACGGGCGGTTATCAGGGCTAGAATCCATGTCGCAGCCATGGCCCCGATGCCGCCGACGGCATTGAGAATACCCGCCATGATTGCGAACTCACGCGCCCGAAACCACTGCGAAAGGATCTTCATCGTCGGGATAAAGACCATTGAGACCCCGAAACCGACCAGTACTCGGCCGACAAAAGCCATCGTGATACTCTGCGCCAGGCCGAAGATCAGGCTGCCGGCGGCCGCAATCAGCAAGAAAAAGGTTACGGTCTTGCGCGGCCCCAGAGAGTCGGCCATCAGCCCGGCCGGCAGTTGCATGCAGGCGTAACAATAGAAGTAGACCGAACCCAAAAGCCCCATAACACTGGCTGAGGTATCGAACTCCCGAACCAGGGCATCAGCCACCACCGAAAGGGAGAGGCGGTGAAAGTAGACGAAGAAATAGGCCAGGGCCAGGATTGCAAAGATCAGCCACCGGTAACGTAAAACCTTGGTCTTCGCCTGGGTGTCATGCATAATATCACTCTCTTGCCAGGAGGCTGTCCGAGAATGTTCTTTTTCCCCAGCTCAGCGTTATGCGAAAAAAATTATCCTCGGAACATTAATCATATGCCTGCGGTAATTTTTTTCGCATGCCTCGATCTGAGAAAAAATTTCTATTCTCGGACAGCCTCCCAGGTAGTCGCTTATGAGAAATTGCACTCGTCAAGATAGAGTATTACTTTATAGGCTGCCGGACAAAAAAGCAAGTGCATAAATCTTGCTTATTTTGGGCTGTAGCTTGACCGGTGATAGATGGTTGAGAATTTATATTTTATATAGTTGACAAAATTAACTTATCAGTTATACTGCGAGTGTGAAAAAAATAACGTGCGTGATGTGATGCCATTCCAGGAGTAGAGAGATGACAGGAGTAAAGGTTCTTGTAGTTGACGATGAAGCGGTAATCAGGAAAGGGCTCTGCCGGGTCATGGAGGGTCGGGGCTACCAGGCGGAGTCAGCTGAAAGTGGTTTTGCGGCCATCGAGAAGCTTCAGAAAGCGCCCTTTAACATCGTCATCACGGATCTTAAAATGCCGGGAATGGATGGTATTGAGGTTCTGAAAGCCATCAAAATCCTGCAACCTGATGTGCCGGTCATCATGATTACCGGGTATTCTACTGTGGATACTGCCGTAGAGGCCATGAAAAATGGGGCATTTGACTATATTTCCAAGCCTTTTACCCCGGAGCAGGTGATAGCGATGGTCGAAAAGGCGTTGGAACAGCGAACCGTTCAGCTTCAGCGAACCCATCCGGTGGTTGGACCCAGTTTGAACGGTTTCGAGATCTTTGTCGGCGAGAGCGAAGCGATGCAGAAGGTCTATGACCGAATCAGGCAGGTTGCTCCTACCGACAGTACGGTTCTTATCACCGGTCAGAGCGGGACCGGGAAAGAACTGGTGGCCAAGGCCATTCATAAAAACAGCGTGCGCTGCAACAAGCCCTTTGTCGCAGTCGATTGCACCTCTCTGGTTGAAAACCTTCTGGAAAGTGAGCTCTTCGGGCATGTCAAGGGTTCTTTCACCGGGGCCGTACAGACCAAGACGGGCCTGTTCAAGGTCGCTGACGGAGGCACTCTTTTTCTGGATGAGATTTCCAACCTCAGTCTGGCCACTCAAGGCAAACTATTACGGGTTCTCCAGGAGTTTAAAATAACTCCTATCGGGGGAACCAAACCCATTCCCGTTGATATTCGACTCATAACCGCCACCAACAGAGATCTGAATGAGATGGTCAAGGAAGGGCTTTTTCGTCAGGATCTCTTCTTTCGGCTGAATATCATCCCGGTTAACCTGCCTCCCCTGATTGATCGAGAAGGGGATCTTCCTCTTTTTATTGAGCATTTCCTGAAAAAATTCTCCGAGGAGATCGGCAAAGAGATTCATGGCGTCTCCCCGGCCGCTATGTCCATTCTGGAACGGCATCCATTTGTCGGAAACGTCAGAGAACTGGAAAATATTATTGAAAGGGCGGTTGTACTTACCCACAATAAACTTATCCAACCCGAGGATCTTGAGATTCAGCTCATCTCCGATGCTCCTTCTGAAATTATAACGGAGTCCGTTCCCCTGAGTGCGGAAGGCCTGAAGGAGGTCAAGCGACAGGTTCGGGAAAAAGCGGTCGGGCCGGTTGAACGCGCCTTCCTTATTCAAGCCCTTGAGCGCAACCACTGGGTTGTCACCCGGGCGGCCCGGGATGTCGGGATGTTGAGGCCCAATTTTCAGGCGATGTTGAAAAAACACAGTATTTCCGTAAGAGATCATTTTGAGTAGCGGTAGAGGAGGAAAGCGGACATGCGTCTGAAATTGATCGTTCAGATCTCTTTGATTACGGGAATTATTCTCCTGTTCACCTCGGCCCTCTTTGGTTACTTTAATATCTCAATTCTCAGGCACGCCTTCTTCAAGAGCGCTGTATCAGACCTCGACCATCTGAGTGAAACTATTTTCAGAGCTGTATTTCATCAGATGTTGAAAAATGACCGGGATGCGATTCAGGTTACAATCGGGGAGGTGGGCGCAGGGAAGGGGATAGAGAGTGTCAGGATCCTCAACCGGGAGGGGGTGATGGCCTTCTCCACCCAAACAAGCGAAATCGGCTCCATCTTTGACAAAGAGCAGGCTCCGGCCTGTATGGTTTGTCATAATCATGGAATGACCCTGGATGATCCCTTTCCCATGGGCAAAAGCCGAGTCTGTATGGAGGACCCCTCCACCCTGGCTCGAAGTGGAATGTTTATTGATAGTAACGGAAAAAAGGTTCTCGGCCTGACCAGGCCCATATATAACGAGGAGACATGCTGGACGGGTGCATGCCATGCCCACTCCAAGGATACGCATTTTCTGGGTCTTCTGGAGATTACCATTTCCGCCGATCCCATGCTCTCGATGATCAGCAATTATCGCAATAATACCATTATTCAGATTCTTTTTCTGATTCTCTCCATCTCACTCTGTTTGACCCTGCTCACCAAAAAGTTGATCATCCAACCGGTTCATACGCTGTTGGAACACACCCGGGCAGTCGGAAAGGGCGATTGGAGCCCTGTCGACTCAGTGCCGGGAGACGAATTGGGGGAACTTGCTGAGGCGTTCAACGATATGACCGGCAAGTTAAAGAAAAACCGGGAAGAGCAGGAGAGGTGGGCGGCGACGCTGGAGAGCCGGGTGGAGGAGCGCACGCGCGAGATAAAGGAGATGCAGTCGGTTCTGGTACGCTCGGAAAAACTCGCATCCTTAGGAGAACTCGTTGCGGGGATCGCCCACGAGCTCAATAACCCGCTTACCGGGATTATGATTCACACCTCTCTTATTTCCGGGGATCCACGTTTGGACAAGACTCTGGTGGAGGATTGCGAAACAGTTCTTCACGAGGCCCAGCGCTGTTCCAAGATCGTTAAGGAATTGCTGGACTTTGCCAGAGCCTCGGAACCGCAAAAGGCGATGTATCAGGTTAGCAAAGCCATTGACCGAACTATAGCCCTGATTGAATACAATACTGATTTTAAAGAGACTGAGATAGTCAAAGAGTATGATCCTGACCTCCCGGCAGCATTGATGGACGCATCCCAGATTGGGCAGGTTTTTATTAATATGATAGTCAACGCCAATCAAGCTATGCCGCAAGGCGGGAAACTGATCATAAAGACAGGTGTGAATGAAGCAAAAGATTACATCTATGTTCGGATTGAGGATACCGGATGCGGTATTCCGGAAGAAAATATAGAGAAACTTTTCGACCCTTTTTTTAGTACCAAGGGGCACCATGGTACGGGCCTGGGGCTTTCGGTCTCTTACGGAATTATCCAGTCCCACGGTGGCAATATTGAGGTTGAGAGCACGCCGGGAAGAGGAACGGCTTTTACTATTTATCTACCCCTCTGAAGATCCTCCTAGGAAGCTGTCCGAGAATAGAAATTTTTTCTCAGATCGAGGCATTTTTTTCAAATAAGCGCAGGCATATACTTAATATTCCGAGCATTATTTAAAAAAAATAACGAAGAGCTGGGGGGAAATGGCATTCTCGGACAGTCTCCTAGCCGCTTCCTTTGAAATGGAATCTAATTTTTGCCTGAATTTGAGAGAGGTGGGAAAGGATCCTCTTCAGCATCGTTTGCTCAATGTCGGTCAGGCTTTTGGGGTTGATGAAATTATCCGGGGGCAAATTGCGGTTAATCATGGTTGTTTGATGTTTTAAGCGGAACTGCATCAGGTAGCTGTAAACCTCGGTTGTCTCTTCATAGGTGTTTCTTTTGATCGCCCCGATTTCATATAGTTTTTTTATGCGTAAAAGCGTATTGGTCTCGGCAATGTTGTACTGTAGGGAATAGATTCTGGCAAAGTTTAACAATAGCTTCATGGCATTTTTGATATTGAAAGTTTCCGGTTTTTTATCCGATGATCCGACGACGATCTTGCCGAAAAAACTGATGGGTGGTTTATAGAGCAGGGCATTCTGGGCGAAATAGATGAAAAAAAGTCGGTTTTTTTGCAGTAGATTGTCAATATGTTGTCGTAACTTTTCGGTAAATCGACGGTTTCCATAGAGGCTTCTGAAATCGAAGAAAATATTGATCTCCAGTAGATTTTGCGGTGTAGCTTCAGTTATCCAGTGATGGAAGTAATTTTTCCAGGAGGATAAGGGCTGGCACCATTTTGGGTTCATTGCCATTATCTCGCCTTCGCACAGGCGATAGCCGGCCTGGTCCAGATCTTTACAAACTTTTTCCCCCAGCGAGATGAAATAAGCGTGCGTTTCTTCCTTTTTATCATCTTCAACGTCATCATATATAATGGCATTGTCCTGGTCGGTTACCAGGGTCTGTTCCGAGCGTCCGACGCTGCCGAGGGCTACAAATGAAAAGTCCGTCGGCGGAGGGCCGAGCTCCTCGATGGCAAAAGTGATGATTTTTTCATTGATCAGGTCGGAAACCTTACTGATCAGCTTGGTCGTGTTTTCTGACTTTGCCCCGCTGTCGATCAAGGTTTTGATTAGTCTCGGTAGCCGGTTATGAGCCTTGGCAAGAGTGGCGACAGACTCAGCTTCATGGATCTCCCGGATAAGTAATGAAGATGAATACTGGTGGAATTGGAGGAGATCTCGAATGTCAATGATACCGTTGATTCGACCATCTGCAGCATGAGTAAACAGGTGTCTGACAGATTCCTGCTGGGTGAGTCGGGTGGCTTCGAAGATCAGGGTGTCATCCGGTATTGAAATAATCGAGGAACTCATTATTTGATGGACTTGAGTTTCCGGCGCCATGTTTTCCACGACGAATCGATGGGAGATGTCATAATCGGTTATGATGCCAAGGTCGTCCCCGGTTTCCGACTGGATGAGAATTGCGCTTTGTTGATGACTTTTCATGATTTCGGCAGCTTTGTGGATGGAGCAGTGCATATTGCAGGTCAGAGGAGGGGTGGCAAATTTTTTGATGGGTTGATTGATGAAGAGGAGTGAGGTTTGGAGCTCAATAATAAGATCTTCGCGCTCCTGTTCTACTTTTACCCTTTCTGTTATATCTTCAACAATGCCTTCAAAATGTTCAATAACTCCATCATTATTCAAAATTTCTCCCATGGAAATTGAGATAATCGGGTTGGTTCCGTCATGCCTTCTTAAGGGGAGAATGCGATTTTTTATAAAACCTTTTTCTTTGAGTTGAGCCTTGAGGTCTTCCCAATCCTGAAGATCTGTAAATAGCAGTGAAAGGGGGGTGTTGAAAAGTTGCTCCCGGTTTTTGCAGCCGAAGATTTCGGCCGTTGCCGGGTTGACTTCAATGAAATTACCATTTTTGGAAGTATCTATGAGGAAAACTCCAATATGCAGGTTGTTGGTAAGAGACTGATAGCGTTGTCGGCTGAGTCCTAATTCTTCCTCTATCTTTTTGTTTTTTCTGATATCTTTCAGGGTCAGTATAACCCCTTTTTGGTTTTCAAGGGTTATGCTTGCTACTGAAATATGGGTATCCAACAGGTTTCCGTCGGCGGAGAGCAGTCGGGCTTCAAAATTAGGGTGCATTTTGTGATTTTTGAGAATATCCTGGTAAAATTGGCGGCCTTTTGCATCCTGACTGAAAATAGTTTCGAGATCAGTTTCAGAAAGTTCTTCGGCATAGCCGAGCATCTCCTGAATGGCTTTGTTACAGTAGGCCGGATTTCCTTCAATGAACATCAAAACGCCTTCCGGGGAAGCTTCAACCAGAGTCCGGTACTTTGTTTCAGATTTTTCAAGCTCTTCTTCCGCTTGTTTACGTTTTCTCTCAATCTGCAGGCTCTCCAGGTTGATTTGAAAGAGCAGTAGAAGAATGAGAAGGGTTATAGCGGAAGACATCTTGACTATCGTGCTGCTCATAGCACTTATATCTTTCTCCACATCATCCAGATAGATTCCGGTGCCGACAATCCAATTCCAGGGAGTAAAACTTTTTACGTAGGAGACTTTGGGGACTATCTTGGTCGGGTCGTCATTCCACTGCCACAGGTAGTCGACAAATCCTTCCCCATGTTTCTGGGCGGTTTCCACTATTTCTCTGAATAGTTTTTTTCCCTGCTTATCAGTGTGGTTCGAGAGATTTATGCCCTCTAAATCATCACGATAGGGGTGCATGATTGTTATCGGAGTTGTATCAATTATCCAGAAATAATCTTTTTTCTCCTTGCCGTAACGCAGGTTCCTGATTGTTCTTATGGCTCTTTTTTGAGCTTCCTCTCTAGTTAACAGGCCTTCTTTCTCCTCTGTCTGCTGTGTCTCGAGAATGCCCCATGCAGAATTTGTGAGTTCACGGATCATCTCCCTTTTGTCCTCCATTAATTCACATTTCATTAGAGGTATGATGATCATGAACAAGGAGATGATAAAGAGAGAAATGGCAAGCAGGGTGGGGAGGGTTATTTTCAGGGAAAAATTTTTTCGGCGGTCTTGTTTCATGTTTTGATACATTTGTGATTTATTTAATGTTTTTCTTAGCTTGTTTTTTGTCAGCTGTGATATGTAATCCGCAATGGAGGCATCTGCGCAGAAAGAGAGGTGTAAAACCATTAAGATGAAAAAGGTTACCACAACGCGGACACTTGCCCGCCGTTGTGAGAATACTGGATATAAGAACAAGCAGAAACCAGACTGCAAAAACTTTGGCGGTTTGGCGATCGGAATTGGTTATCCGCAGCGAAAGCCAGATAGATGGTATATAAATTAGAAGTACCCCCCAAAAAAAACAACGCCGTCGGCGAAGTTTCCTCAGTCCGGGGGCGAATTTCGAGACATCTTCAGTCTTCTCTTCTTTCAAGCTGACCTCCTGATTCTGTTTTTAGGCGCATAAGGCGCAAAGGCGGCAGGCACATAGTAAAACCAAAAAACTTTGTGTCTGCCGCCTTTGCGCCTTATCTATAATCACTTTTTCAATATCGCGAGTATCTTTTTCTCTTTCCTGATGGCTTCACTGCAGGCGGACCAGACTCGATAGTTCTCAAGGCCGAGAATCGTCAGACCGGCGATAAACACTGGCCAAAAATTATCCCGAAGTGCACCGCTATAGTAATAGAACAGATAAAATGCCGACAGATAGCCGATGTGTGACCAACCCCGAAAGTGAACGGATGCAGTGTTCATACGGCCCAGGATGAGGATGAGGGCGGAAAAAGCGTAGACTATCAGGGCAATGCTGATCAGGGTCGGAGAGGGAGAAATGCCTAGGAGCTGTCTTAGGTTTTCGGATATGGGGGGAAGGAATCGGAAGTTGACCGTCGCACCAAGGCTAACCAGGAAAAACAGGGCCATCCACAATTTACTGTTGCGTATCTGTTTCTTGAGGTCGCGGATTCGATCCTGAATTTTCCGGCGCCGCTGATCCGGGCTCGGCACATCCTCGCTCGGATCTAAGTGATGATTTTGTTTCTGTTTCCGCCGTAAAAACACTCAAACCCCCAAATTTGGCTCAATAATTTCCATGAAGGTTGTCTCGAGCCTCTAGCAAAATTATCAAAGCAAATTATTCACCTTTTCCTTTGTCCATATTATCAGCTTTCTTGATTTTTATCAATGTTGTTTCGGCAAGTTGTTTTTCCATGGCCATGTCAAGATAGATCCGGCCAAGGGTCTCAATTTCACTAACCCCTTTAGGGAAATCATTATCCACTTTTCCCCCGGAAATCTTTTTCACATAGTCCATCAACTGGTCAATAGGCGTCAGCAGGTTTCGTTTGAGGAGGGCACTGACTCCGCCTACGGATAATATGAGAATCATTACGCAGAAGACTGCCATTTTCCAGCGCAGAGACTGCAGGCTACCGTCCAGAGAAGCGGTCGACAGGCCGATGTCCAGAGTTCCGAGAACTTTCTGCTGGGTGGGGTGAAAGTGGCAGTTGCCGGCAGAACAGTGGGCATCGTTGTATATCGGGGCGGTGATGGCTAACACGTTGTGGTTTTTGGCATTGACAAAACGCCTCGCCAGCTCCATGGAGCCCAGACGTACCGCAGGTTCGGAACCGCTGTGGCACTCGATACATCCGGCTGTCGTTTTGTCTACGACCTGGCTTAACTCTTCAGGGTTAGAGGAGAACATGATAACCCCCTCCTTGTTGAAGATACGGAGATGCTCGATTCCTTGCTGAGCTCCGATGCTGCCAATAATATGGTTCAGGCTTTCCCGGTCATCAGTCATCATGGTGTAGCGGGTTGCACTGACGACAGTATCGGCAAGACTGGTCTCTTGACGTACCGCGTCCCTCAGAAAACCCTCTTTAATGGAGGAGTACAGGAAAAGGCTGCAGATGATGACAAAACCAGTCAGGGAAAGCGCCACCGGGACGATGGCTTTGGAAGCAAAGTTGTTGAACATATCCGACCCTCCTTTCCGGTCTTCCGGTTTCAAGCCTTAATTGTTACAATATTTATCGCTTTTAAGTTGAAGGTTTCAAAAAGGTCTAAGAAGTCGAAGAGGCTAACCCCTTAGACCTCTTCAACCTTTTAGACCTTTTCGACACATCTTTTATGAGGGCGTCACCACTTTTGCGAACTGGCGCTGCTCAGGATGGGCTGAGATAGGCTCAGTCCGGTTGGATACGGGCACGGATGCAAGTTCTTTTGCCGGCACGGTCTTCCACGAATAGAGAATCGGGAGCCGATAGAGAAGAAAGCGGTAGACCACCACGAACAGGGCAAATATGGTTACGCTTATGATCGTTTCCAATATATGGGGAATCTCCTGATAAAGGTTCCAGTTGAAACTGATCAGAGCCGTATTCAGCCGGTTCATCAGCAACCCGGCAATAGTGAGAAAGGCGGTAAATCTGATCAAACCAACGTTTTTTCCTCTAATGGCGATGGAGAAAAGGATGATGGGAAGCACTACCCCCAAACCGATTTCCAGCATGTACCACTGACCCCATCCGGTGGGGAGATAGGACCACAGGTTGTCATGAACCAATCCGATAAGTTTGATCACAAAATAGGTTACCAGAGCCATGCTGGCGCCTTTGGCGAGACCGATGGTAATCGAGTCGAGATTATCCAGAAACTCACTGCTGCAACGCCAGGCCATGGTCTTTTTGACAATGGTACTCACTGCGATAACCATACAAAGACCGGCAAAAACTGCAGAGCAGAGGTAGAATATCCACATAAACTCCGATGAGTACCAGAGTGGGTGCACTTTCCCCGGCGCATAGGTAAGGAGGGTTCCCAGAGCCCCCTGGTGGAGAGTCGAAAGGATGATTCCCGCCACGGTCAAGCCGATGGTTCCTCTATGTATATAGTTTTTCGCGGTGGGCCAGTTGATCCATTCAAAAAATGTCTCGGAAACTTCCAATATCTGCACTGTCAGGTAGGTCGCTACATGCCAGCCGACGAGAAAGAGAACGGCCGCCGTACCCCAGGCGACAACCATGGGATAGTAGAGCCGCCAGGGACAGCCGAGATCTACCAGCAGGTAAACAACCGCAAAAAAATATCCGAGCAAGCCGTTGAGCAGCGCCAGATTAAGAATTGGTTTGAATTTTTTGTGACCGAAAAGTTCCACCGTCGTGCCGAGCAGAAATCCTGAGGCGGAGAGCGGCACCATACAGAAAAGACCGAAGCCTAAGAAAAGGCCCCATGGGTAATCGAAACCGCCGTGCATAACCGAGCCCAGCCCATTGATATACCTATAGACAATAACCGGCAGGCCTACAGCAAAGATCATAAATAGGAACCAGTTGAAAGGATTACGCCGAAGTTGCTGGAAATACTCTTTAGGAGATAATCCCAGCAACAGTTTTTGCATTATATTCCACTGGTGTCCATCAGTCGGATCGTTTAGAGAGTCAACCGGCTTAAAGCCTTTTTCAATAAAATGTTTCATTCTCCTTGAACCTCCACTCTATTTTTAGACTTATCGTCTGTTTTTCCCTTTCCTCCTTTTGCCAGAAGATGAAATCCCAGAAACATGGCTGGCCAGATGCCTAAGACCATCGGTACGATGCCCAGGAAACTTTTGGTATTGTCTAAGATCGGGTGGTGTTGAAGGGTAGTGTTGAAACCCGCCTGATCGAAGGGAACACTGGATATATACATCCAGGAAGTACCGCCGACCTCGGTTTCCCCGTAGACATGATCGACATATTTTTTGGGGTTCGACCGAATCCGGTCATGCGCGGTTTTCACAAGGGTCTTCCGGTGCCCGAAAGTAAGAGCATCTTGTGGGCAGGCCTCGACACAGGCTGGCGGTTTCCCTTTAGTTAGACGGTTATCGTAGCAGAAGTTACATTTTATTATTTCAGGATGTAAAGCACTGTCATAAGTGTATGCCGGCATACTGAAGGGGCAGGCAACCATACACATTCTGCAGCCAACGCAGACATCCGCGTTGTAGATGACCGCGCCCTCTTTTGTTTTCGTGTAAGCGTTAACAAAACATGAGGTCAAACAGGCTGGTTCACTGCAATGGAAGCACTGGAGTTTCCGGTAGACCGGTGCACCCTGATCTTTTGTATCGTAGCGGTTGACCACTGTGTAGGCTTTTTCAGTGGTTCTGCGTTTCTGTTTACCTCCGTGAAATACCTCATCGAAAACCGAGAAGTCGCTAAAAGATTTTTCCGGTTCCGGAAGGCCATGTTCTTGATTACATGCCGCTTCGCAGGTACGACAGCCGATGCAGCGGGTAAGATCTACCAAGACCCCCATACTGTCAGGGTAACCTTCGAACTCCTTCATAGCATGGGCGCTTTTTGTGGAGGACATCGCCGCAGCAGCGCTGCCGCCAGCGATGACGGTCGATTTGAGAAATTTTCTCCGGCTTATACCACTCATAATGATCTATCCCCCTTTCCTTGTTGAAAAATGATCTCTTTCTCGAAAAATCTATTCATGACCGCCTCCAGTTCCACCACCTGTGGGTGCATACTTGCCGGAACGGTAAAAACGATCGCCGGCGTCAGTCCTTTCATGACAGTCCGCACATTCTGAAGGTGCCTCCATTGCAAAATGGCAGTTGTAACACCTTAGGTGATAGGCGCCTTTGAGTCCGGTTATATCGACATGGTATCGATTCGGATCAGCCTCCATCTCCCTCAAATGCTCTACGGTGAACGGCTCTTTGACGTGGCAATCACTGCAGGCCACGGAGGATGTTCCTTTACTATCGGAATGGCATCTAGCGCATTGCGTATCCGCAACGCCATTGCCGAACACGTGATGGTGGCAGACGGAACAGTCTTCCTCGACGCCGACATGCAGTTCGTGGTCAAAATCAACTCCATTGTAAAGGTGGGACAGGGAGTCTATGCGCACGGATGCTGGGGGCTCGCCACCAGCGCCAAAAGCTGGTGCGGCGAGAAAAAACAGCGCCACGATCGTCCCTTTCAGGGCCCATCTTTTTCTACTTTTCATTCGTTCGTTCCTCCTCGAATGTTCAGATATACTATTTGTTTCCGTTATCAGCATCTTTATCGTACATGATAACTTTCCTATAAAAAAATGGAAATGCGATCAAAAACCCGACACAGACGAGATATTCGACAGCTTTGATATAATCGTAGTACTCAACCAGGGTGCCGATCGCTACCGGTTCGCCAATGGTATTGAAAAAATGAGTTATTTGGTTGCCCATTGAAGATCTCCTTTTCCGCGGTTAATTTCCATTCGGTGTGGATTCAGTCGCTACGGCCTCTTTTTTGTGTGACAAGCCAACTGATGCTTTAATGAATCCCAGAACCAGCATGAGGGCCGGAACCAGTTGGGCGACAACGATCAGCGCACAAATTCCGACAAAAACAGAGACCAGAATCCCGCTCTTGTAAACCACCGTATCCCCGGCAAATGCCGGACTGATTGACGCCAGAACTAAAAAGATTGTTGTGATAGCTGTTTTCATGATTAATTCTCCTTTTATTTTTCGTCCCCCTAGTGCATCTCCACGTTGGAGTTTCCCAGGGTAGAACCTTTTGGGGACAGTCTTCTGTCCGTTGAATTATGAAATGCACATTGAACTACCTGTTTGATCTCCTCCTTGTCATCGCTGTTTACCGGTTTTAAGGCATGGTAGAAGATTCCCTCTTTACGGACTCTGCGGATAAGGGGGAGAGACTCCTCATTTGATATTAGGATAATGGTTAAGTTTTGGTTACAGCTCTTTAAAATGGGGATTATTTCCATTGCTGATAACCCGTCGAACTCGCTTCCCAAGAGGATAACGCTGGCCTCTTTTTTCAAGACATTACGAAGAACAGCATCTACGGAATCCGCCTCGATGACCTGATACTCGCTTCCGTTGAGATATCCCGCGATCTGTTTGCGAGTTGTCTCGTCTCTGTCAGCTATAAGAAGAAGCTGCATGGTTTATCCCCCTTTTTAGAAAATGCCCTGGTAGACCGCCAATCAAGAGTGGTCGACCTTTCCATTATTCAAAACGTCTTCATGGGTTTTTGTTTTTCTAAAAAGGCCCGTCATCATGGAGCCGAACATCATTATTGAGGGGATAAACTGGCAGGCAACAATAACAGCCATAAATCCAATGAAAAGCCATCCGATGAGGCCGATTCCTCCACTTTCAACGCCGTTTGCGGCAAAAACCGAATTTGCTTGCAACATGACCATCAGTGTGACGATACGTAATGTGTTTTTCATTTTTCTCACCTCCGTGCAGCTTCAAAAAAACTTCAATGCTTATTTGCGTTGTATTCTTTATGCGATCTGCGAAATACTTTATACAATCTACAGATTTGCATTAACCGTTCCACTTGTGAAAAAAATCTCACTTGAATAGGTAACCGATTGGATTTAAACGATTTTATTTGATAACTGGGGGAGAAGATGATTCATTTTGTTGCGTCTGGATGTATATATTTTTTGTACATTGTATCCATTGATATGGCTCGTCCGGAGATGTAGAATATTGTAAGTCTTTGAAAATTAAAGGTTTATCCGAGATTGTTTGGGAGTATATGAAAAAAATGCCCCTTATTCCATCCAGAGTTGTTAGGGAGTTATTCTAACAGCCATCCCGCTTTTAACGAGTTTATCAGGGGTAAGTGGGGTGCTCCATACACAACAAGGCCACCTTGAAGAGGTGGCCTTGTTGTGAAAGAGGTTGTTGTCAGTTTTGATTAATTCTCAAAAAGTTTCAGAAATTCTCCGTAGCCCTCCTTTTCCAGCTTCTCAACCGGAATAAATCGCAATGAGGCTGAGTTTATACAATAGCGTTGCCCGGTCGGGGCCGGGCCATCATCAAAAACATGGCCGAGATGAGAATCACCGTATTTACTGCGAACCTCGGTTCTCGCCGTGAAAAGGCCACGATCCTTTTTTAAGGTAATATGTTCTTTAATAAGAGGCCGGGTAAAGCTGGGCCAACCGGTGCCGGATTCGAATTTGTCCAGTGAACTGAATAGCGGTTCTCCCGAAACAATATCAACATAAATTCCGGCTTTTTTATTATCCCAATACGGATTGTCAAAGGGGCTTTCCGTCGCTTCTTCCTGGGTCACCTGAAATTGCAGCGGCGTCAGCATCTTTTTGATATCATCCGAATCCGGTTTCTGATAACGCCTTTCGGCCAGCACCGGCACGGAGAAAGCACAAAATGAGAAGATCAGCAAAAGTAGAAAAAATTTATTCATCGTAAATCTTCTAACCTCCAAGAACATAGACACGGTAAACCCACCATCCGGTATAGGCCTGATAGAATGCCAGGATCAGCAGCAAAAGGTTGTTGGTGCCATGGAGCAAAGGCAAGAGCTTCCTTTTTTTCTTGCGGTGATCCATGTAGAGGCCGGAGAAAAGACCAAAGAGCAGCAAGGGAAGCATGAGCAGGGCTTGTTTGCCATGGGCTCCGGTAATCAGAAAACCGTGCCACCAGAGTCGTACCATGACCATGCCGCCGACCAGCCCGGCCAGCCATAACCCCAGTGTGATAATCCCCAGCTTAACGTGGGCTTTCCATTTGAAAGCAACTTTTTGCTGCCAATGCAGGGAGCGAAAGCGTTTTTGGCCCAGCCAGAGAACATAGCCTGCCAGCAAGGTTGCAAGCGCTTGGTTCATCGGATGAAAGAGCAGTACGACGGTCATATTACCTCCTGAATCAATTTATCAAACCCAGGTTATTTAAAATCGTGAACCAGAACAAAATCGTTCTTCGCCCGAGTACCGTGACAGCCAATACAGCCCGCCGGTTTGCCGGCTATAGCAGCCTCTCCATCAGGTGAATATTTGACCCAGAACCAGTCTCCGTCACCAGGGTTGTAGTCTTTAATTTTATACATAACGGTTATGGCTTTGAGTTCGCCGGCCATATTGAAGTTCTCTTTTACCTGAATCGAGCCGTATTGTAATGGAGGTGCGGTTGAAGCCAGGGCTTTATCGTTGACGTAGACCTTGTGTTTGGGGCCATGCGGAGCCCGGCCATCCTGCATGCCCAGATGATCGGGCCAAAAAGACCAATTTTGATAAGGTGAATCTTTGGTGATATAGCTCCAGAGGGCATCCGCATCACTGCCCGGCATTTCGGCCATAACCACAGGAACCGTAAATAGAGTAACCAGCAGTATGACGAAGCCGACGATAAGATTCTTTTTCATGGTAAATCTCCTTTTATGTAGGGTTCGGGTTGAACTATAAAATAATACTAAACTAATACACTCAAATATAGAAGATGGAAATGAAAATAGCAACCTTCCAAACTCTTTTTCACAAATAATTGATCATTTGATCGAAAAAGGTAAAGGCGAGTTGCTTTAGTCAGAGGTGATTGGTATACTATTATGTAGCTCTGAGAATAGGGGTTGTTTGGTCGGTTATGAGTGGGGTTTTGACTTCTTGTTGGGGGCGTGGACTTTTCGACAACCGGCAAAAGGAGACGGGATTTGAAACGATTGAATAAGGCAGGCCTAAAGCCTGGAGGGCAGCATGTAAATGTCGGTATCATGGTCGTTATATGTATGCTGTTTAGTTTTGGTCTTGATAAGCCTTCGGCTATAGCCCAGGAATCTGCTCCTGAACCATTGGTCGCTCTGGCACTGAAAGCTAATCCGGAATTAAAGTCGATTGACTTGCAGGTTCAGGCTTTACGACATAAAGCCAAAGCGGTTCAGAAGTGGATGGATCCGGTTTTCGCGGTCGAGTACAGCAATTTTCCTTACGATACCTGGAGTATGGGAGATTCACCGATGACCGGTGTCCAGTTTAAATTGCAGCAAACCTTTACCCTGAGCGGCAAGAACGAGCGCCGAGAGGCGACGGTTCGGGCCGAGGCGCAGGCTATCGGTTGGTCCTTGGCGGAAAAGCGCAATCAACTTGTCGGTTTGGTCAAAAGAACTTATTGGGGTTTGGCCTTGGTGCGTCAGTTGCGGTCAGTAAACCTGCAGCATATCGAACTTGTGAGACAATTTGTTGAGGTCATTCGCATCAAATATCAGGTCGGCAAAGCTGGGCAACACGATCTTATGCGTCTTGAAGTGCTGCAAAGTAAATTAGAGGACGATCTGGGGGAGTTTGATTGCCGAGAAAGAGAATTATCAGCCGCTTTGAACGCGGTTCTGCACCGGTCTCCGGGCACTAATATTGCGACGCCGGAGCGGACGGATTCGACTCCATCATCTCTTGCTTTGAATGAATGGATCGCTCTTGCAATAAACCGACGTCCGGCATTGAAAGGTTGGAAAGCCAAGGCCGAGGCTAAAAGAGTTGCCGCAGCTGCGGCAGCCTACGAACGTTATCCGGATATTACGGTTTGGGCCGGGTATCGTATCCGTCGTCATGCGGGAATGGACGACGGGACGGATCAGATGAGTTTGGGTCTTGCGGTACCGCTGCCTTTTAACTACAGCGGCAGTTTTACCGCGCAAAAGGCCATGCGTCTAGCTGAAGCAGCGGCCATGAATGAACAGGAAATCGTCTTGCTGGATGAAATAAAGGCCGATTTGGAGAGCGCTCTGGCAGCTTGGGAACGGGCCCATCAGAAAGCCGCAACCTATTCGGAAGAACTCATTCCAAAGACCAGAAAAACCCTGGATTCAACGATGGCAGCCTATCAGAGCAATCGTGCGGATTTTGCTTCATTGTACCAGGTTGAGCTGCAGTTACTCGATTTTGAGCGGGTTCGGCTTATCGCCCTATCACAGACCTGGATTCAGAGATCAATCGTCGAAACCCTGGCTGGGAATCACATCCCTGAGCAGGAGTGAAAAAGGGGAGCGCTATGTCGAGAAAGAGATGGAAAAAACTGATGACTATTGGCCTTACCTTGCTTCTCCTGGTGGGCTTCACCTTCGTCGGGCAAGCGGGTGCGCGTAAAGTCAAGTATTGGGTGGCACCGATGGATCCGGCTTATATCTCAAAAAAACCGGGGAAATCGCCAATGGGTATGGATTTGATCCCCGTCTATGAGGATGATCAAAAGGCGGAGATTGCGGGAACGGTTACGGTCGACCCGGTGATGGTGCAAAACATGGGGGTTCGGGTGGCGCCGGTCGAGCGGGGCTCCATTTCCCGGCACATTCGGACAATTGGCGAGGTCGATGTGGCCGAGAGTGAGATTTCGGTTGTCAATCTCCGTTTTTCAGGTTGGGTTGAACGCATCTATGCCGATGAGACCGGTCAGGAGGTCAAACGCGGGCAACGGCTCTTCTCCATCTATTCTCCGGAGTTGGTTTCGGCTCAGAAAGAGTACCTGATGGCCTATAACGTGAGTGGTTCAGTCGGCGAGTTGACCAAGTCGGCGGCCGAGCGTTTGCGCCTCTGGAATATTCCGGAATCCGTACTCAGGAAAATTGTCAGCCGCCAAAATGTCGACCGGAGTTTGGTTGTCACGGCTCCGCGTAGCGGATACATCCTGCAAAAAAATATTGTTGATGGGGCTCGAGTCAACGCCGGCCAGGATCTCTATCGTATCGGCAATCTGAAAAAGATCTGGGTGACGGCTGAAGTGTATGAATTCGATGCGCCCTGGATTAAGCTGGGTCAGCCCGCCAATATGGAGCTCTCTTTCCAGCGGGGCAAACAATATGTCGGCAAAGTGGAGTATATTTATCCGACTTTGAACCGGAAAAGCCGAACTTTGAAAGTGAGATTGGAATTCAATAATCCGGGTGTTGAATTAAAGCCGGGTATGTTCGCGACGGTGCATATCGAAGGGCAAAGAAAAGAGGGGGTTTTAAAAGTTCCTACTGAGGCCATTATCCACTCCGGTGAACGGCAGATCGTCTTCATTGCCGGAGAAGTCGGCAAGTACGAAGCCCGGGAGATTGTCACCGGGCTGGTTGGCGATGGACATCTGACCGAAGTGCTCTCAGGTCTGTCGCAAGATGAGATGGTGGTCACTTCCGGCCAGTTTTTGTTGGATTCCGAGGCTCAGTTGCAGGAAGCCGTACAGAAATTGCTGGCTGCAAGACTTCAGGTCAAGGGCCCGGCAAAAGCCCCGGTCGACCCGGTCGACCCGGCCAAGCCGGGTACCGGCCATGACCATGACCATGGCCGGAGACAAAAACAGTAGGGGATCGAGCTATGATTAAGTGGATCATCGAAAGCAGCGTTCGCAATCGTTTTTTCGTGATTATTATCACCGGATTTGTGATTGCGGCGGGGCTTTGGGCCATGTGGAATACCCCGGTGGATGCGATTCCCGATCTCTCCGATGTCCAGGTGATCATTTTTACTGAATATCCGGGACAATCCCCGCAAGTAGTTGAAGATCAGGTCACCTATCCCTTGACTACGGCGATGTTGTCGGTGCCCTACGCCAAGACCGTGCGCGGCTATTCGTTTTTCGGTTTTTCGATGACCTATATCATTTTTGCGGACGGAACCGATCTCTACTGGGCTCGATCAAGGGTTTTGGAGTATCTGAACTTTGTCCAGAGGCGGTTGCCCCAGGGCGTGACTCCGCAACTGGGGCCGGACGCCACCGGCGTTGGTTGGGTCTATATGTATGCTCTGGCTTCGGATCAGCATGACCTGCAGCAACTTCGTTCAATTCAGGACTGGTATCTGCGCTATGAGTTGATGGCGCTCTCCGGGGTGGCGGAGGTCGCCAGTGCGGGGGGGTATGTTAAACAGTATCAAGTGGCAGTGGATCCGGAAAAACTCAGGGCCTACGGGCTCTCTCTGCAACACGTCAACATGGCGATTAAGCGTTCGAACATGGATGTCGGAGGCCGTCTGTTGGAGATGGGCGAGACCGAGTTTATGGTTCGGGGAAAAGGTTATATAACCTCGATTGAAGACCTGGAGGTTGTTCCGGTCGGCATTGATAGTGATACGCATACGCCGATTATGCTGGCTCAAGTTGCAAATATTCAGATCGGACCGGAGATCCGTCGCGGTATAATCGAGCTGAACGGTGAGGGCGAAGCTGTGGCGGGCATCATTATTGTCCGCTTCGGAGAAAATGCCCTTGAAGTTATTAAGCGGGTCAAGGTTCGTCTGGAAGAGTTGCAGGAGGGCTTGCCCGAAGGTGTGGAGATTCATACAGCTTACGACCGTTCAAACCTGATCCTGCGGGCCATTGATACGTTGAAGAACAAATTGACTGAGGAGCTGATCGTGGTCGCCTTGGTCATCATGCTCTTCCTTCTGCACTTTCGTTCGGCCTTGGTTGCGATTTTCACGTTACCGGTCGGCATTTTAATTAGCTTCATTATCATGCGTCTGCTCGGTATGAATGCCAATATCATGTCTTTGGGTGGAATTGCCATCGCCATCGGGGTTATGGTCGATGCTTCAGTGGTGATGGTCGAAAATCTCCACAAACATAAAGAGAGAGATCACCGATTGTCGCAGCTTGATGTGGTTATCCGAGCTTCACATGAGGTTGGGCCGGCCTTGTTTTTTTCTCTTTTGATTGTGACCATAAGCTTCCTTCCCGTTTTCACGCTGCAACAGCAGGAGGGGCGGTTGTTCACGCCCTTGGCTTATACCAAGACCTTCGCGATGGGGGCCTCGGCGATTTTGGCCATCACGATTGTTCCGGTCTTGATGTACTACTTTGTTCGGGGCAAGGTGATCAGTGAAAAGCGGAATCCGCTCAGCCGTTTCTTTGTCTGGCTTTACCGCCCGGTCGTGCGCACCGTTTTGCGTTTTCCGGTGGCAACCGTTCTGATCGCTGTAGCCATAACCGTGGCGACCTGGTTTCCCTTCTCGAACCTGGGCAGTGAATTTATGCCGCCCTTAAACGAAGGCGATCTGCTCTATATGCCGACCACCCTTCCGGGTATCTCGATTACCAAAGCCAAGGAGCTATTACAGCAGACCGACAAGATTATTGCTGCGCATCCCCAGGTTGCGCATGTTTTAGGGAAGATCGGTCGCGCCGAAACGGCTACCGACCCGGCTCCCCTATCGATGATCGAAACCACGATCATTCTCAAACCCGAAGCCACCTGGCCTAAAGGTAAAGTGATTGAGGATATTATTAAAGAGCTCGATAACATGGTTCAATTCCCCGGTTTGACCAATGCCTGGACGATGCCCATCAAGACCCGCATTGATATGCTGGCAACCGGTATCAAAACCCCCGTCGGGATTAAACTCATGGGGCCGGATCTGGCCGAATTATCGGCTGTCGGCGAAAAGATCGAAGCTCTGGTTAGTCAATTGCCGGATACCTTGTCGGCCTATGCCGAGCGGGTGGTGGGCGGTAATTTCATCGATGTGAACATTCGTCGAGGTGATGCCGCCCGTTTTGGTCTGACCGTCGGCGATGTTCAGGATGTTATCAAAAGCGCTATTGGCGGTATGAATGTCAGTTTTACGGTTGAGGGCCTGGAACGTTATCCGATTAATCTGCGCTATCCGCGTGAGTTACGTTCGGATCTGGAGTCCTTAAAGCGGGTCGCCGTGCCGACGCCGCTGGGGCACGCCGTGCCGCTGGGGCACGCCGTGCCGCTGGTGCAGGTCGCCGACATTACGATCAGTAAGGGGGCGGCGGCGATCAAGAGTGAAAATGCCCGCCGCACAGCCTGGATTTATGTCGATCTTAAGACTTCCGATGTCGGGGGCTATGTTAAGCGAGCCCAACAAGTAGTCGCCGAACAGATCAAGTTGCCGCCGGGAGTTTCCATCGTCTGGTCCGGGCAATTTGAGTATATGGAACGGGCTAACCGGCGCCTGTTGGTGGTTGTGCCCCTTACTTTGGCGATTATCTTTCTTTTACTCTACATCCATTTTCGCAGCCTGACCGAAAGTCTGATCGTCATGCTGACTCTGCCGTTTGCTCTGGTTGGAGGTATCTGGCTCCTGGTGCTTTTCGAATACAATCTTTCGGTGGCGGTGGCGGTTGGCTTTATCGCGCTGGCCGGACTTGCGGCCGAGACCGGCATCGTTATGCTCGTCTATCTCGATGGCACCTACGAACGCCGGAAATCCGAAGGCCGCCTGAAATCCATTGCCGATCTGAAGTCGGCTATTATCGAGGGGGCCGTAGATCGGGTGCGCCCCAAGCTCATGACCGTGGCGACCACGACCCTTGGCCTCTTACCGATAATGTTCGGAACCGAAACCGGAACCCGGGTTATGAAACGCATTGCCGCGCCTATGGTTGGCGGGCTGGTTAGCTCGACCATTCTAACCCTGGTAATCCTGCCGGCGGTTTACCTTATCTGGAAACGCTGGATTGATCGCTACGACCTGATCCCGGCAAGTCACCTCATAACGGACTCTAAGGAATAGTTTCTGCAAAATCAGTAGTGTCCGGTTTGCTCATTGCAACCCGATATCCCTAGATTTTTTTGCAAAGTAAGTTGCTAGCCGGACAGTACTGCTGCAAAATAGAGATAATAGTATGTGATTAGGACTTAAATAGTCTGGAGAAAGTTTGTTGTAATTGTTTTATCCTTGCAATTTTCGGGCTGATGTATTATCCCGGCGCTTCTAAATGGTATTGACATGAATTATTTTGCCGAGATCCTTAAGAAGGGGGCCGGTCTCATTTACGAGGAAATCAAGTATGATTATTGAAACAATTGTTGTTGGACCGTTGCAGGTAAATTGTTATCTGGTTGGTTGTGAGAAGAGCCGGGTGGCGGCGGTTATTGATCCCGGTGATGATGTTGAACGTATTATTGAGGGCCTGAAAAAGGCCGATCTCAAGGCGGCATACATTATTAATACACATGAGCATTTTGATCATGTGGGGGGTAATAAGCGGTTGCATGAAGCTACCGGGGCGCAGATTCTAGCTCATGGAGCGGGTGCCGAGGAGATTACCAATATCTCCAGTCGCGCGCTTTTGTGGGGCATGCAAGCCGAAGATTCTCCGCCGGTTGATCGCCTGCTCAAAGATGGAGATCTGGTGAATATCGGTGAGACGGTTACGTTGAAAGTTCTTTCAACTCCGGGCCACTCACTGGGTTCAATCTCTCTGGCGGGTGAAAAGGTTGCTTTTGTCGGGGATTTGATTTTTGCCGGTTCAATCGGGAGAACCGATTTCCCGGGCGGGGATTACGAGACTTTGATCAGATCGGTCAGAGAGAAGATCTTTCCCTTGGGCGATGATGTGGTTCTCTATTCCGGACATGGGCCTGCAACGACCGTTGGCCGGGAACAGGCCACGAATCCGTTTTTTGCCTCCTAGGTCATTTGTATTGAATTCTGCAACAATTCTGACCGACGGGCTGGAAGAGATTCTGGGGTACACGTTCCAGGATCGCGAGCTCTTGCTGCAAACCCTGACCCATAAATCATATGTCAATGAGAATCGCCATAAGGACGGGGGTGGTGATCTGCTTGATAATGAACGCCTTGAGTTTCTCGGCGATGCTGTTTTAGAGTTGATGGTTAGTGAAACTCTCTATGCTCAGTTTCCAGCCAAACCCGAAGGCGAGCTCAGTCGGATGCGGTCTCAAATCGTTAATACTGAAGCTCTGGCCCGTTTTTCCGGAAAGTTGGGATTAGGAAATTTTCTTCGCCTCGGGCGGGGAGAAGGAAAGTCGGGAGGTCGTCAGCGAACCTCATTACTGGCGGATGCTTTCGAGGCCCTGTTGGCAGCTCTCTATTTGGATGGTGCAACCGCAGTTTTGCAAGGATTGGTAAAGGAGCTGGTGAGCCGGGAACTGAATTCCTTGCGGGTCGACTATAAGTCGCAGCTTCAGGAGAGGCTTCAGGAAGAGGGCGGCACCCTTCCGGTCTATGAGTTGGTAGCGCGTCAGGGGGCTGATCATCAGCCTCTTTTTTTTATTGAAGTGCGAAATGGATGCGGTTCTCTTCTCGGATCCGGTAGTGGCCCTTCACGTAAAAACGCAGAGCAGAGAGCGGCTGGTGATGCTCTGCAAAAATTACAAGATGTGGGAAAAAAATATTGACACGGTCGTGATAGTTATGATAAACGGGTCAGCCTTGTTTTCTTGAGGGGTGCAACCTGATGCTGGCGTAGCTCAACTGGAAGAGCAGCTGACTTGTAATCAGCAGGTTGCGGGTTCGAGTCCCATCGCCAGCTCCACTGAAAATAAAGAGTATTTGAAAAAAAGAGTATCTGGAGAGGTTCCCGAGTGGTCAAAGGGAACAGACTGTAAATCTGTCGGCAGAGCCTTCGGAGGTTCAAATCCTCCCCTCTCCACCATTTACGAAGCTTAGATAAACGCATCTTTTTTAGGCGGGAATAGCTCAGTTGGCTAGAGCGTCAGCCTTCCAAGCTGAGGGTCGCGGGTTCGAGTCCCGTTTCCCGCTCCATTCCAAGTGCGAAATAATTTGGAATATCTGCCGAGGCGGATTAGGCCCACGTAGCTCAGTGGTGGAGCACTTCCTTGGTAAGGAAGAGGTCATCGGTTCAATCCCGATCGTGGGCTCCATCAAGATGTTTGCTGGTAGTTTGATGATTTGATAGATCCATAGCAACATAAGAATATAAGACCAAAGAGAGGAGATTAAGGAAATGGCAAAGGAAAAATTTGAGCGCACCAAGCCTCACGTTAATGTTGGCACGATTGGCCATGTTGACCACGGAAAAACTACTCTGACAGCGGCCATTACCAAGGTTCTGGCTCTCAAAGGTCAGGCTGCTTATACCGCTTTTGATGAAATCGATAAAGCTCCGGAAGAGAGAGAGCGCGGAATTACGATTGCCACGGCTCATGTTGAGTACGAAACCGAGAATCGTCACTATGCTCATGTTGACTGTCCGGGCCATGCTGACTATGTCAAAAACATGATTACCGGGGCGGCCCAGATGGATGGTGCTATTCTGGTGGTCAGTGCGGCTGACGGCCCGATGCCGCAGACCCGTGAACATATCCTGCTCGCCCGCCAGGTCGGAGTTCCTTATATCGTTGTCTTTTTAAACAAAGCCGATATGGTTGATGATGATGAACTTCTCGAACTGGTTGAGATGGAAGTTCGTGAGTTGCTCTCCGATTATGATTTCCCGGGAGATGATATTCCGATAATTACCGGCAGCGCCTTGAAAGCTCTTGAGAGCGATGGCCCTGGCGATTGTGAAGAGTGGAAATGCATTGGCGAACTGATGGATGCGGTTGATAGCTATATTCCGACTCCTGAACGTGAAGTCGATAAACCTTTCCTGATGCCGGTTGAAGATGTTTTCAGTATCTCCGGGCGCGGTACGGTTGCTACCGGTCGGATTGAGCGCGGTATTATCAAGGTTAGTGAAGAGGTCGAAATTGTTGGTATCCGCGATACTGATAAGACGGTCTGCACCGGAGTTGAGATGTTTCGCAAATTGCTCGATCAGGGGCAGGCCGGTGATAATGTCGGAATTCTTTTACGCGGTAAAAAGCGTGAAGAGATTGTTCGCGGCCAGGTTTTGGCGGCCCCGGGCAGCATTACTCCGCATACCAAGTTTAAAGCGGAGGTCTACATCCTGACTAAAGAAGAGGGCGGTCGTCACACTCCGTTCTTTAAAGGTTACCGTCCTCAGTTCTATTTCCGGACAACCGATGTTACGGGTACGGTTGAACTGCCGGAAGGTGTCGAGATGGTAATGCCGGGCGATAATATCACGGTTGTCGGTGAATTGATTACCCCGATTGCCATGGAAAAAGAGTTACGTTTCGCAATTCGCGAAGGCGGCCGCACAGTTGGTGCCGGCGTTGTCAGCGAAGTTATTGAATAGCGATACGCTGTTTAAGTAGATAGTTTATTAGACGAAGCCAGGGAGGGGTGAAGAGAAATCCTGATCTGGCTTCGGTCTGTTTTATAGATAATTCTTCAGATATGTGAAAGGCTAGGTTGTAAAATAGCTATGAGAGATAAAGTGATACTTGCTTGCGGGCAGTGTAAAAGAAGAAATTATACAACAAAGAAAAATAAAAAGAATACCCCTGACAAGCTGGAGTTCAAGAAATATTGCCGTTTTTGTCAGACCCATACACCTCATAAAGAGACCAAATAGCTCCTTTTATTTGGACTTGATTTTTACTGCAACAAAAGCACGATTGTAGGCCAGTAGCTCTAATGGCTAGAGCACCGGACTCCAAATCCGGGTGTTGGGGGTTCGAATCCCTCCTGGCCTGCCAGCAATATTAAATTTTATGATAAACAGTGAAATGTGGGAGGCCGAATCTTGGCGGCTATAAAAGAGAATATTGCCGAATTGAGTCAATACCTTAAAGACTCAAAAGGTGAAATGAAGAAGGTTACATGGCCTGGACGTAAGGCTACGATCGGTCTCACTTGGGTTGTACTTCTTGTGGTTTTGGTTATCTCTCTTTATCTCGGAATTGTTGATCTGGGATTGTCTAAACTGGTTAAGTTGATTCTTTCGGTTTAAGTTGACGACCAATAAAAATATGAAAGTGAGAGGGTTGACAGGGTAAGTTATGGCGATGAAATGGTATGTGATACATGCTTACTCCGGCTACGAGAACAGAGTTAAATTGACCTTGGAGGAGAGAATCAGACGTTACGGGCTCGAAGATATGTTCGAGGAGGTCGTGGTTCCAACCGAACAGGTCGTGGAGATGGTCAAGGGTAAGCGTCGTACTTCACAAAGAAAGTTTTTCCCCGGTTATGTCCTGGTCAAAATGGAGATGACCGAAGAGACTTGGCATTTAGTCAAAGGTACAGCTAAAGTAACCGGCTTTGTTGGAGGTGGTGAGCGAGTTGAAGCGACCAGATCAATCTCCGAAAGTGAAGCGAACAGTCTCCTTGATCGCATAGCTGAAGGTGAGATGCGGCCCCAGCCTAAAGTCCTGTTTGATGAGGGCGAGAACGTTAGGGTGTTGGAAGGGCCTTTTGCCAATTTTACCGGTACCGTTGATGAAGTCAATCTCGAAAAAGGTAAGGTTCGGGTTCTCGTTAGTATTTTTGGTCGGCCGACGCCGATAGAAATTGAGTACGGTCAACTTGAAAAGATAAGTTGATATTATTTCAAAAATTCGAAAAGATAACAATATAATCCACTGGTGGCAGACAGCAGATGACTGTTTGCTTGACAGGGATTGCAGGAGAATTAAGGATGGCAAAAAAAATTGTAGGTCTGATCAAACTGCAGATACCGGCCGGACAAGCTAACCCCTCGCCACCGGTAGGCCCGGCCTTGGGACAGCATGGCGTTAATATCATGGAGTTTTGTAAGGCCTTTAACGCCAAGACTGATAGTCAACAGGGAATGATTATTCCCGTAGTCATATCGGTCTACGCTGATCGTAGCTTTAGTTTTATTACTAAAACACCACCTGCGGCGGTCTTGTTGAAGAAGGCTGCGAAAATTGAAAAAGGTTCCGGTGTTCCAAACAAAACTAAAGTTGGAACTGTGACTCAAGCCCAGGTTAAGGAAATTGCCGAGCTCAAGATGGTTGATTTGAACGCTAACGATATTGATGCAGCCAGTCTCATTATTGCCGGGACTGCGCGGAGTATGGGCATCGTTGTAGAGTAAGAACTTGTGAGGGAAGAATGGCTAAAAGTGGAAAGAATTATCTCGCTAATCGGGCCAAAGTCGATTCTGAGAAGAAATATTCTTTAGTTGAAGCGGTGGAATTGCTGAAATCGTTTGCATCGAAAAAATTTGACGAGAGTATTGATGTTGCGGTTCGTTTGGGAGTTGATCCCCGGCATGCGGATCAGATGGTTCGCGGGGCGGTGGTTTTACCTCATGGTACCGGCAAGAGTGCTCGGGTAGTCGTTTTCGCCAAGGGTGAAAAAGAGCTTGAAGCTCGTGATGCCGGAGCGGATTTTGTTGGCGGAGATGAATTAGCTAAGAAGATTACTGATGGCTGGCTCGATTTTGACAAAGCCGTAGCGACTCCGGATATGATGGGCGTGGTTGGTAAACTTGGTCGTGTTCTTGGACCTCGAGGTCTAATGCCGAACCCTAAAGTTGGGACTGTGACCTTTGAAGTGGCTCGCGCGGTTAAAGAAATTAAAGCCGGTAAGGTTGATTTCAGGGTTGAAAAGGCGGGCATTGTCCATGCTCCGGTTGGACGTATCTCATTTTCCGCCGAAAAGTTGCAGGAAAATATTACCACGCTGATCGAGACCTTAAATCGTTTGAAGCCTGCTTCAAGCAAAGGTAACTATATGCGAGGGTTTACGCTTTCCTCGACCATGGGTCCGGGGATCAGGGTAGACATAAACAGTCTGTAGATATAATTGCATTTTATCAAAGTTAATTATTGACATACTCTATAATAAACTTAAGAATTTTTAAAAGAGTTTATTAGGAAGGTGTCATTCATTAGGATTTATGAGCTGAAGACCGTGGGTAGCCTGATTTATCAGGAGATAAGATCCCGCCGAGGCCGTCTGACTTATTGGTTTTTACCGGAAGTCTGATATTAGTATGAGCTCATTTGCCTTTTGACAATTTTTTTTAACAAGGAGGTGAAAAAAGGTGAATAGAGCGGAAAAGCAGACCCAGATTGATGGGCTGACAGCGAAATTCAGTGATGCGCAAGCTGCTTTTCTGACCGATTATCGCGGATTAGATGTCGAAAAGATTACTGCCTTAAGAACCCAGTTACGGGAAAAAGAGACAGAGTATCGTGTGGTTAAGAATACTCTGGCCCGGATTGCTGCTAAAGCAACCGGTAATGAAGCCCTGGTAGATCATCTTAAGGGACCCAGTGCCTTAGCTCTGGTTTACGGAGATCCTGCGGCTGCGGCAAAAGTATTAGTCGAGTTTGCCAAGAAAGAGGATGCCCTCGAAGTTATGGGTGGAGTACTTGACGGCAATTATCTTGACAATGATACCCTTAAACGATTGGCTGAATTACCCAGTAAAGATGTTATGCGGGCAACTCTGCTTGGCACCATGAATGCAGTACCGGGTGGATTTGTCAATGTTTTGAGTGCGGTTACGCGTTCGGCAGTACAGGTATTAAACGCGATAAAAGAGCAGAAAGAGCAAAATCAAGAAGCCTAGCCGACGTTACGTTTTGTTGGGAAAACATACTAATTATTGAAAAAGACTTTAAGAGTCAGATTTATTAAGGAGTTTTAGATTATGTCAGTTACCAAAGAAGATGTCATCCAGTTTATTGAAAATATGTCAGTTCTTGAGCTTTCCGAGCTCGTAAAGGAACTCGAAGAAAAATTCGGCGTATCCGCAGCCGCTCCGATGGCCGTTGCGGCCATGCCGGCTGCCGGTGGGGAAGCTGCTGCCGCTGAGCAGACCGAGTTTGATGTTGTGCTTGTCTCTTTCGGCGAAAAGAAAATTCAGGTTATCAAAACGGTTCGTGAAATTACCGGACTTGGTTTGAAAGAAGCCAAGGCTGAGGTCGAAGGCGCCCCGAAAGCAATTAAAGAGGGCATCAGTAAAGATGAAGCTCAAGAGTTGGTCAAAAAACTTGAAGAAGCCGGAGCTACTGCCGAGGTTAAGTAATTTGAAGATGATAAATGTTAAGCGTTTGTAACTGCTTTGAAACGTAAGGGATAGGGTTAAAAGACCCTATCCCTTACGTTGTTTTTTGTGCCAGAGAGTTTAGTCGGCTCACTAGGACAGATTCCTGGTGGCCGCCAACCCTTCCCATCCCCTTACAACTAGTTCATCAAATACTAACTAATTTTTTAAAAAGAGGTTAATGTTCTATGGTAGTCCGGAATAGCCGTAACCTGCCTCGTCTGCGCTGTAATTTTGCGACCATTAAAGAAGTCGCAGAAGTCCCTTTTCTGCTTGATCTGCAACTCGACTCTTTTAAGCGTTTCCTTCAGGATGAAATTCCTCATGAGGATAGAGAAGATATTGGTCTTCAGGGTGTTTTCAAGAGTGTTTTCCCAATCAAGGACTTCTACGGTACCTCTTCTATTGAATATGTCAGCTATAACTTCGGTACGCCACGTTATGACGACCGCGAATGTATGCTCAAAGGTCTGACCTATGCGGTACCCATTCGGGTTCGTATTCGCCTGATTATCTGGGATATTGAAGAGGGCAGCGAGCAACGTTCGATACGAGATATTAAGGAGCAGGAGGTCTATTTCGGTGAAATTCCATTGATGAGTGAGAGGGGAACCTTTATTATCAATGGTACCGAGAGGGTTATCGTCAGTCAGCTTCATCGTTCACCCGGTGTCTTTTTTGCACAGGAAAAATCGAAAAGCACGGTCAGCGGGATGTCGTTGTACAGCGCGCGGGTGATACCCTATCGCGGTTCCTGGATCGATTTTGAATTTGACAATAAGGATCTCATTCATGTTCGTATCGACCGGCGCCGCAAATTACCGGCGACCGTACTCCTGCGAGCGCTAGGTTATTCGACAGAGGAGTTGTTAAATCTTTTTTACGACAGTGTTGTGGTTAATTGTTTGCCGGATGGTACTTACACTCGTGAGATAGATTATGAAAATACGGACTTAGTTGCTAGTTTTAAGGCTCGGGAAGATATTGTAGATCCTGAAAGTGGTGAAGTGCTGTTGCTTAAGGGTCGTAAAATCAGCAAGACGGCCTTACGTCGTATGAAGGCGGCCGAACTTAAAATTCTGCCGATGATGGATGACGAGTTGGTCAACTCCTATGTTTCGCATGATGTCGTTGATCCGCAAACCGGAGAGGTTCTGCTTGAGTGCAATGAGGAGATCACGCCGGAAAAACTTGAGGATCTACAGGGCAGCGGCGTCGAAAGATTAGAAATTCTCTTTATCGATAATATCAATGTCGGCTCATATTTGCGCGACACCTTGTTGGTCGATAAAATTATCTTGAGTGAAGAAGAGCGGGAATCTGTTGTTCTTGGTGAGAAGAGTGAGAAGGAGCTTGAGGTTGAAAAAGCTAAACTCGAAATCTATCGGCGTTTGCGCCCTGGTGAGCCGCCAACGATTGATATTGCCGACGCCCTTTTTCAGAACCTTTTCTTTAATCCTGAGCGTTACGACCTCTCTCGTGTGGGCCGGCTTAAAATAAATCACAAGCTCGGAACCGATCAGCCGCTCGATTGCAAGACTTTGACGGCTGAAGATATCCTCGCTATAGTCAAATATCTGATCTCTTTGAGAACCGATAAAGGGGTTATTGATGATATCGATCACCTCGGAAATCGCCGGGTTCGGACGGTTGGCGAGCTCATTGAAAATCAGTATCGAATCGGTCTGGTGCGGATGGAGAAATCAATTCGTGAGCGGATGAGCCTGCAGGAGATCGACACGGCGATGCCGCACGATTTGATTAACTCCAAACCGGTTAGTGCGGCGATTAAGGAGTTTTTCGGCAGCAGTCAGCTTTCTCAGTTCATGGATCAGACCAACCCGCTCTCCGAGATTACTCATAAGCGTCGTTTAAGTGCTTTGGGACCGGGGGGCTTGACTCGTGAGCGAGCTGGTTTTGAGGTTCGCGACGTTCATTTGACTCACTATGGCCGCCTTTGTCCGATTGAAACGCCTGAAGGTCCCAATATCGGATTGATCGCCTCTCTGGCAAGTTATGCCCGGGTTAATGAATTCGGTTTTATTGAAACGCCTTACCGGGTGGTAAGTGATGGCGTGGTCACTGATGAGGTACGCTATTTCTACGCCATGGACGAGGATGATAAAATTATCGCCCAGGCGAGTGCCCCGCTTGATCCGGACGGGGGTTTTACTAATGAATTGGTGACCTGTCGCAAAGCTGGTGAATACAGCTTTGAGCAGCGTGACAATATTGATCTTATGGATGTTTCGCCGCGGCAGCTGGTTAGTGTCGCCGCCTCGCTGATTCCATTTCTTGAACATGATGATGCCAACCGGGCCTTGATGGGCTCAAATATGCAGCGCCAGGCCGTTCCTTTATTACGGACGGAAGCGCCGATGGTCGGAACCGGCATGGAAGGGCGCGTGGCGCTTGATTCCGGTATTGCGGTGGTTGCTAAAAGAAGCGGCTTTGTCGAGTATGTCGATTCGGGCAAGGTTATTATTCGGCATGAAGCGGAAAATGATGAGGATGAATTTGGCATCGACAGCTATCCTTTAGCGAAGTTCATGCGTTCAAATCAGAATACCTGTTTTAACCATATTCCTTTGATCAAAAGTGGTACTTTTGTTCAAGCCGGGGAGATTCTTGCGGATGGGCCTTCGATGGATATTGGCGAACTGGCTCTGGGCCAGAATGTCAAGATCGCCTTCATGCCGTGGGGTGGTTATAACTTTGAAGATTCAATTTTGATCAATGAACGACTGATTAAGGATGACAAATTTACCTCTATCCATATCGAAGTTTGTGATGTGGTGGCCCGGGATACCAAATTAGGACCGGAAGAGATTACCCGAGACATTCCCAACGTTGGTGACGAGGGCCTTGCCCATCTTGACCAGGATGGTATTGTTCATATCGGGGCTCAGGTCAGTCCCGGAGATATTCTGGTTGGTAAAATCACGCCGAAGGGAGAGACTCAGCTTTCCCCTGAAGAGAAACTTTTACGGGCTATTTTCGGTGAGAAGGCCGGTGAAGTCAGAGATACCTCGCTCAGGGTGTCGCCTGGAGTAAAAGGTGTGGTCATCAACACTAAAATCTTTTCTCGTAAAGGTTATGGTGGTGATGGGGGCTCTGATGAACGGGAACGTGATATCCAGGTGGTTAAACGCGAGGCGGACGAGGAGCTCTATTTTATTCGTCGCAGTGTGACGGCCAAGGTTCATAAATTGCTGGACGGGCAGATCCTGGAAACCGACCTCAAGGGCGGAAAAGGAACCGTTGTCCTGAAAGCCGGGAGCAAACTTGAAGATGAAGATGTAGCAAAAATTACGTTGACGATGTGTAGTAATCTGGTCTTGCGTGAGGCTTCAGAAGTAGAGGAGCAGATCGGCCGTCTGGTAAACTACATGGATCGTGAGATCGAGCGGGTTGATGCTTCAGTCGTTGAGAAAATCGAAACCCTGCGGCGGGGCGATGAACTGCAGCCCGGCGTCAATCAGATGGTGAAAATCTATATTGCGATCAAGCGCAAATTGTCGGTTGGCGACAAAATGTCGGGCCGCCATGGTAACAAAGGGGTGCTCTCGCGGATTGTCCCGGAAGAGGATATGCCCTATTTGGCTGATGGCTCAACCGTGGACATCGTCCTTAACCCTCTGGGTGTGCCTTCGCGCATGAACGTTGGCCAGGTGCTCGAAACTCATCTTGGCTGGGCCGCTCAGAGTTTGGGGCGTCAGATTGAAGAGATGATTGAAAAAGAGTATGGTAGCGATGCTTTGCGAGAAAAACTTGATCAAGTTTTTACTCATGATCAACGCTCTCTTGATTGGCTGGCGGCAGCAACTGATGATGAAGTTCGTGAACAGGCGGTCAAATTGTCGGCTTATGTGCCGATGGCATCACCAGTGTTTGATGGTGCCGGCGAGCAGCGGATCAAGGACTGTCTGGAAAGCGCCGGCCTGCCGCGTAGTGGTCAGGTGATCTTGCATGACGGTCGTACCGGGGAGCCTTTTGAGCGTCCTGTAACTGTGGGTTACATGTATATCCTTAAACTTCATCATCTGGTTGATGACAAGATGCATGCGCGTTCAATCGGGCCCTACTCTTTGGTGACTCAGCAGCCTTTGGGTGGTAAAGCCCAGTTTGGTGGGCAGCGTCTTGGAGAGATGGAGGTCTGGGCCCTCGAAGCCTATGGTGCCGCTTACTCCCTGCAGGAGTTCTTGACGGTTAAATCGGATGACGTTGCGGGGCGGACGAGGATGTATGAATCAATCGTTAAAGGTAAGCAGACCTTGGAGTCGGGCTTGCCTGAATCCTTCAATGTCTTGATTAAAGAGCTCCAGAGTCTCTGTCTGGATGTCGAGTTGGAGGAGGATAAATCATGAGAGATGTCTTAAGTTTTTTTCAGAAACCCAAAGATGCCTTGAAGTTCAATTCCCTGCGGATTAAACTGGCGTCGCCGGAGAAAATTCGGAGTTGGTCATTTGGTGAGGTAAAAAAGCCTGAAACCGTCAATTACCGTACGTTTAAACCGGAACGGGATGGTCTCTTCTGTGCCAAAATATTTGGCCCTGTAAAAGATTTCGAGTGTAACTGCGGTAAATATAAACGCATGAAACACCGGGGCATAGTCTGTGAGAAATGTGGTGTTGAAGTTATCCAGTCGAAGGTTCGGCGGGTGCGTATGGGTCATATTGAACTCGCATCCCCAGTCGCGCATATCTGGTTTTTGAAAAGTCTGCCGAGCCGTATTGCTCTGTTGCTGGATAAAACCTTAAAGGATGTAGAGCGGATTCTCTACTTTGAGAACTATGTTGTTCTTGATGCCGGAGATGCCGATGAGATCGTCAAAGGCCAGCTTGTTTCTGAAGATGAGTTCTTGCTCCTTGATGAGAAATATGCTGATAAAATTCGCTGTGGAATCGGGGCCGAAGCGGTTAAGGAGATGTTGCAGGAGATCGATCTTGAGGGTGAGCGGGTTAAGTTACGTCAGGATATGATCGAGACCGGCTCCGAGGCCAAAAAGAAGAAAATAGCCAAGCGTCTTAAAATTATTGATGATTTTCGCAAATCAGGGAATTTGCCGGAGTGGATGATCATGGATGTGATTCCGATTCTGCCGCCCGATTTGCGCCCCTTGGTACCTCTTGATGGTGGTCGATTTGCGACCTCTGATCTTAACGACCTCTATCGTCGGGTCATCAACCGCAATAATCGTCTCAAACGATTGATTGAACTTAAAGCTCCGTGGATTATTATCTGTAATGAAAAGAGGATGCTGCAGGAGTCGGTTGACGCCCTCTTTGACAATGGTCGACGGGGTCGGGCGATCAGTGGAGCCAATAAACGCCCCTTGAAATCATTAAGTGACATGTTGAAAGGGAAGCAGGGACGTTTTCGTCAGAATCTGCTTGGTAAACGGGTTGATTACTCCGGTCGTTCAGTAATTGTTGTCGGTCCTGAGTTGCGTCTGCATCAGTGCGGATTGCCCAAGAAGATGGCACTCGAACTCTTTAAACCTTTTATCTATAACCGGTTACTTGATCGTGGCCATGTGACCACGATCAAAAGTGCCAAGAAGATGGTGGAGTTGGAGAGCTCCGAGGTATGGGATCTTCTCGAAGAGGTTATTACCGAACATCCGGTTCTCCTCAATCGAGCTCCGACCCTGCATCGACTTGGGATTCAGGCTTTTGAACCGGTTTTGACGGAAGGCAAAGCGATACGTTTACACCCCTTGGTCTGCAGCGCTTATAATGCTGACTTTGATGGTGACCAGATGGCCGTACATGTGCCGTTGTCGGTTGAAGCCCAGACTGAAGCCCGGGTTTTGATGATGTCGACCAACAATATTCTCTCACCTGCCAATGGGCGTCCCGTGATTATCCCGACTCAGGATATCGTTTTAGGGATCTACTGGTTGACCAGAGATCGACCTTTTGCCTCTGGAACCGGAACCCTCTACAGTACTCCGGGTGAGGTGCGTATGGCCTATGATGCCGGAGCTGTGGATCTCCAGGCCGTTATTAAAGTGATGATGGAAGGTCAATTGACTGAAACTACGGTCGGCCGCGTTCTGTTGCACGAGATCGTTCCGGGTGAGATTGAGTTCTCCTCTTATAACGAAACCTTAACCAAGAAGAGTATTTCGGTTCTTTTCGAGAGGATATATCTGAAAGCCGGTGATAAAAAATCAGTCATCTTCGCCGATCGGATCAAGGATCTGGGCTATAAGGTTGCAACTCAGGCGGCCATCTCGATCGGGATTGATGATCTGGAGATTCCGAAGAGTAAGAGTGATTTGATTGGTGATGCGAACGAAAAGGTTCTCGAAATCGAGCGCCAAATCAATAATGGTCTAATTACCTCCGGCGAGCGTTACAATAAATTGGTTGACATCTGGTCGAAAACCACCGATCTGGTGGCCAACGCGATGATGGATACTATCAGTAAAGATATAGTAGAAGATGAAGAAGGCGAGCTGCAAGAGGTTAAATCCTTTAACTCGGTCTATATGATGGCCGATTCAGGGGCTCGTGGCAGCCAACAGCAGATCCGGCAGCTGGCCGGGATGCGCGGATTGATGGCTAAACCTTCCGGCGAGATTATTGAAAATCCGATTATCGCCAACTTCCGTGAAGGGCTTAACGTTCTTCAGTATTTTGTTTCGACTCACGGAGCTCGTAAAGGTCTGGCCGATACGGCCTTGAAAACTGCGAACTCAGGTTACTTGACCCGGCGTCTGGTTGATGTTGCTCAGGATGCGGTAGTCAGCGAAATTGATTGCGGCACCTTGGACGGTATCTTTGTGACCCCGTTGACCGAGGGTGGTGAAATTATTGAAACGGTTGCGGCTCGGGTTCTCGGAAGGGTTGCCCAGGATGATATTGTTTCGCCGATCACCGGCGAGATTATTGTTGAAGCCGATCAGGAGATAACTGAGGAGCTGGCCGAACAGATCGATGTTTCCGGTATCGACCGAATACGGATTCGTTCGGTTTTGACCTGTCAGTCCAAAAAAGGTATCTGTGCCTACTGTTATGGTCGTGATTTAGCTCGTGGGCGAGTTGTTAATATAGGTGAGTCGGTCGGGGTTATCGCGGCTCAGTCAATTGGTGAACCAGGTACGCAGCTGACGATGCGGACATTCCATATCGGCGGCACCGCCAGCAGTGCGGTTGAACAATCCGCGCTTGAAGCCAAACTGGGTGGTCAAATCCGGTTTATAAAACTTGATACGGTGCGTAATCGAGACGGTAAACTGGTGGCTATGAACCGTAATGGTGAGATTGCGGTGGTTGATCGGAGTGGTAATGTTAAAGAGCGCCACAAGGTTGTCTTCGGAGCTATCCTGCACGTCGAAGAGGGGATGGAAATTAAGCCCGGGCAGCTCTTGTCCGAGTGGGATCCCTTCTCCATCCCGACCATGACTGCGGTCAGTGGTAAGGTTAAGTATGGTGACCTGATCGAAGGGGTAACCGTAACCGAGCAGGTTGATCAGCAGACCCGGATGTCGCGGCGGGTTGTAACCGAAACCCGAAATGCTGATTTGCGTCCCCGGCTCTCAATTAAAGATGAGAAAAACCGAACCCTGAAAGTTGGCGATCGTGGTGAAGCGCGTTATAATTTCTCCCCCGGAATCCATATTATGGTGGCCGATGGTGAGGAGGTTCTGGCTGGTGATATTGTTGCGACCAAACCTCGGGATACAACGAAAACCAAGGATATTACCGGTGGTTTGCCCCGGGTTGCGGAGCTCTTTGAGGCTCGTAAGCCGAAAGAGATCTCGGTTATTGCCGAGATTGACGGGATTGTCTCTTTGGGTAAAATGACAAAGGGCAAACAGAAGGTTATTGTCACTCCGGAGATCGGAGATCCGGTTGAACACGTGATTCCGAAAGGGAAATACCTGATCGTCCATGAAGGCGATATGGTGGCTGTCGGTGAGCCCTTGGTCGATGGCTCCATCGATCCGCATGATATCCTGAGGGTCTTAGGGGTTAAAGAGCTGGCCAAATATATTGTCAACGAAGTCCAGGAGGTCTATCGTCTGCAGGGGGTTGGCATCAATGATAAACATATCGAGGTCATTGTCCGTCAGATGTTGCGGCGGATCAAGGTGGTTGATCCCGGTGAAACCGTTATGCTGGTCGATGAGACGGTCGAAAAACATGCTTTTGAAGAGGAGAATCGCAAAGCTGTGGCCGAAGGTCTGCAGCCGGCGGTTGGTGAACCTCTTTTCTTAGGGATAACCAAGGCCTCTTTGAGTACCGATAGCTTTATTTCGGCCGCATCCTTCCAGGAGACGACCAAGGTTCTGACTCAGGCCAGTGTCGCCGGTAAGGTTGATAACCTGATTGGGCTCAAAGAGAATGTTATTATGGGCCGTCTGATTCCAGCCGGTTCCGGACAGCGTTGTTATCGTAACCTTAAGGTTCGGATGAGTGAAGAGGATGAACAGCTTATCAAAGATGCTGTGGCTGCTGAAGCTGAAACGGCTGAATCCGCCTTGTTGTTAAATGAGGGTGCTCAAGCAGTCGTGGCTGAGGATACAGCCTCCTAGTTTGAAAGGGAAAACTGATAATGAGCGGAGATAGTCGCGTTTATCGCGTTCTTGATGTAAACTTTAATCGTTTGCGTGAGGGGCTGCGCGTGGTTGAAGACTACAGCCGCTTGGTTTGTGACGATAGTCTGGCCCTGCAGATCAAAGATATGCGTCACCGTTTGCGACGATTAATTGATGAAAAGCTGACGCTTGCCTGCCTTGGAGAGCGGCGGGCGGCGACCGATATCGGTCGCCATACTTTTACCGATTCTGAGGCTGAACGAACTGATTGGCAGGCAATTCTTCTGGCTAATCTAAAAAGAGCGCAAGAGGCGGCCCGGGTCATTGAAGAGTGCAGCAAACTGGTAGACGAACCGCAACTCTCCCAAGGGGTTAAAGCTCTCCGTTTTGATCTTTATGAACTTGAGCGAGGTGTAATCGGTTCACGGGCGGCCAAGGTTCGAGATTGGTTTGGCTTAACCGATAAAAAGGCTGCCGCCCTTTATTTGGTTGCCGATGAAAATTTTTATTCCGGTTCTGATCTGATCGCTGATCTTAGAGCGGTGCTTGAGGCCGGGGTTGATTTTTTGCAATGGCGTCAGAAACAGGGTAGTGACAGCTCCTTTTTGGCAAAGGCGCGAGAGGTGGGAGCACTTTGTCGGGAGTATAAGACCCCTTTTGTGGTCAATGATCGGCCCGATATTGCGCTTTTGGTTGAGGCTGATGCCTTGCATCTGGGCCAGGATGATTTGCCGATTGCAGCCGCCCGAAGTCTCGTGGGTTCTCAGATGCCGATTGGTCGTTCAACCCACTCATTGTCGCAAGCTCTGGCAGCTGAGGCCGAAGGGGCTGATTATATTGGTTTTGGCCCGATTTTTAAGACCCCGAGCAAGGCCAATCCCGACCCCGAAGTCGGGATTGACGGTTTGCTTGAAGTTTTGCAACACGTATCACTGCCGGTGGTGGCGATTGGTGGTCTTGATGAAAGTAATATTGCAGAGGTCGCAGGCAGCAAAGTTGCTACGGTAGCTGTAATCAGGGCGATTCTCAAGGCTGACCGTCCGGCTGAAATGGTTGGCCGCATACGCTCATTAATTGGTTTTTAGTCAGAGGACAACAGATTTTATGACTCAGATGATTGCCGCTCGTCGGGGCGATATTACGCCTGAAATGGAACAGGTTCTTGCAACGGAGACAATTTCTGCGACTGACCTGTTGGCTCGGGTAGCGGCCGGAACGATTGCCATACCGGCCAACCGAAATCATAAAAACCTAACGGCTTATGGTATTGGCCAGGGGCTGAAAGTAAAAATTAATGCTAATATCGGCACCTCATCTGATGCTTCCGATCTCGATAATGAACTGCTTAAGCTAAAAGCAGCGATCGATTGCGGTGCTCATGCCATGATGGATTTAAGTACCGGTGGTGATCTTGACCAGGTTATGAGAGCCATCTTTGCGCACTGCTCGGTTCCTTTGGGTACGGTGCCGATCTATCGCGTGGCCCAGGAAGGCGTGCAGAAACATGGCTTCTTTGGTGACGTCACCGTCGATGAGATGTTTGCTGTTATTGAACGCCAAGCTCAGCTCGGAATTGACTTTATGACGATTCATTCCGGCGTCAATCTGCGCACTCTGGAGAGTCTTAGAGAGTGTGGCCGGGTAACCGATGTGGTTAGTCGGGGTGGCGCTTTTATGGTCGAATGGATGGTCTATAATGAACAGGAAAATCCTTTTTTCGAGCACTATGATCGTCTTCTGGAAATTGCTTTAAAATACGATGTAACATTGAGTCTGGGCGATGGCTTGCGGCCCGGATGCTTAGCTGATGCAACCGACCGGCCGCAACTGCAAGAGCTCATCTATCTTGGTGAACTTACCGACCGGGCTTGGCAAGCCGGGGTTCAAGTGATGATTGAGGGGCCCGGTCATGTCCCCTTAAACCAAGTTGAAACCAACATTAAACTGCAAAAGAGCCTCTGTAAAGGAGCGCCTTTTTATGTGTTGGGTCCACTGGTTACCGATATTGCTCCGGGATATGATCATATTACTTCAGCCATTGGCGGCGCCGTCGCTGCTGCCGCCGGAGCTGATTTCCTCTGTTATGTGACCCCGGCCGAGCATCTTTGCCTGCCCAATGTTGCTGATGTCAAAGAGGGTGTTATTGCTTGTCTGATTGCCGCCCATGCCGGTGACATTGCTCGCGGGTTGCCCGGAGCTCTGGATTGGGATCGGCAGATGGCGGAGAAACGTAAAACGCTTGATTGGCAGGGCCAGATCGATCTGGCTATTGATCCGGTACGGGCTCGGGCTCGGCGTGAAGAGAGTATGCCGACAGATGAAGAAGTTTGTACAATGTGTGGTGAGTTTTGCGCCATCAAAAAGGTAGATGCTTACCTGCATCCCAAAGATAACGATGAGGTTAAATAATGAAACCGTTAGATTTTACAAAACTTGACGGCCTGATCACGGCTGTAGCTCAGGACTACCAAACCAACGAAGTTCTGATGCTTGCTTTTATGAACCCTGAAGCTTGGGAAGAGACCGTGAAAACCGGCCGGGCTTGCTACTATAGCCGCAGCCGTAAACGGCTCTGGCGCAAAGGTGAGGAGTCGGGTAACGTTCAGATAGTCAAAGAAATTTTTATCGATTGTGATCGTGATGCCGTGGTTATGAAAGTCGAGCAGATTGGTGGGGCGGCTTGTCATGTTGGTTACAATAGCTGCTTCTATACTAAGATTGAGTCGGACGGCAGTGAAAAAATTATTAAAGCTGAAAAAGTTTTCGATCCGGAAAAAGTCTACGGAAAAAAGGACGTTAAAAAATGAAATTACGTGTTGGAATTCCCAAGGGTTCGTTACAGGATGCGACTATCGACCTTTTTAAAAATGCCGGTTACAAGATAACCACCAGTTCACGCTCATATTTTCCGACAATTGATGATCCCGAGATCGAATGTATGCTGATTCGGGCTCAGGAGATGGCGCGTTATGTCGAGAGCGGGATTCTTGATATCGGCATCACCGGGCATGATTGGGTTGTTGAAAATGGTTCTGATGTCGTTGAAATGACCGAGCTTCAATATGCCAAAGTGACCTTCAATAAAGTGCGCTGGGTGCTGGCCGCTAAAGCGGGCGGGGATATTCGTTCGGTGAAAGACCTCGAAGGCAAGACGATTGCGACCGAGGTGGTTAATCTATCGAAGAAATACTTGGCTGAACATGGGGTTTCGGCTAAGGTCGAGTACTCTTACGGGGCGACTGAAGTTAAAGTTCCGCATCTTGCCGATGCGATTATCGAAATCACCGAGACCGGTTCCTCTTTAAGGGCGAATAACCTTGAAATTATCGACACGGTGCTTGAAACCACAACCGTTCTCATAGCCAATCACAAACTTGCCGAAGATAGCTGGAAAAAAGATAAGGTTGAGCGGCTCATCATGCTTTTGCAAAGTGCCCTCGAATCCCGCAACCGGGTCGGCGTCATGTTTAATGTTGAACAGAATAAACTTGACGAAGCGATTAAACTTCTGCCACCGGCCAAGGTGCCGACGGTATCCAATTTGATGGATAAAGAGTGGGTTGACGTCTTTGTCGTTCTGCGTAAATCCGTAGTTCGGGATATTATCCCGGCGCTCAAGGCTCTCGGAGCCCAGAGCATTGTCGAGTTTCCCTTAAGTAAATTCATCGAGTAGAGATCTATGATCCAGGAGGCTGTCTGTGAGAAAATTTTTATTCTCTGACAACCTCCTGGTCGGTATTTGATAAAGAGCTTGACAGTAAAGCGCTTTTCTGGTACCTGCTACCGCTCCTTGGGAAAACCGGTTTTTGTCTAAGAGGTTGTTCTAAGGGTGAAGAGATAAATAAAAAAGAAATAGCTGCAGTTAACCTGTGGCATTATCGGAGGATAAGTTTTGGCTAATCATAAATCAGCCCTTAAAAGAATCAAACAGAGTGAAAAAAAACGCCTGCGCAATCGCCAGGTTAATTCGCAATTAAAAACAGTACTTAAATCATTTTACAGCGCTGTAGACGAGAAGACCGAAGCTACTGATTTGGTTGAAGTCCACCGGAAAACAGTTTCCGAGATTGGTCGGGCCGCAAGCAAAGGAATCATGCATAAAAGAACCGCAGATCGCAAGATCTCCCGGATCACTCTCCATATGCAAAAATCCCAGGCGCAAGCTGCGCCGGTAGTCGGATAGTAAGCTTTACTCCGGCGTTTTTTGCCGTAAGTCAAATAAAATAAAAAAGCATCATCCCGGTAGCCGGGGTGATGCTTTTTTTGTCCAAGAAATTTTTCCAACCATCTCGATGCGACGGATGCCCCAAGAGCACTTCCTCTCTTCGCTCGGGCGCAGCCTCCAGACCGGGCTTCAGCCCGTGGCGGGCTGAGCCGTGTCCCCCTCGAAGTGGGCGAAGCGATGCTCCTTCTAACTTCTGCTGCTTAATGGGGTTACTGACAACGGCTGCATTAGTTTACTATTTCAATAACACCTGGTAAAATCTCTTTTTACCGGCTCGTATAATAATTTTATCCTGGTTAAAATCAGCTACCTCAAGTTGGCGGTCGGCATTGATGCGTTGCTCATTTAAATAAGCGCCGCCCTGTTCAATCAGACGCCGGGTTTGGCCTTTTGATTTGCTCAGGCCGGTCAGGATGAAGAGGTCGACCAGGGTCAAGCCGGCGGTCAACTGCTCCCGTTCAAGTTCCAGCGTGGGCAGCTCCACTTTCGTTTGGGCAAGACTGATATTACGAATTGCGGATGAAGTTTCAATTTTAAGTTCAGGATCGGCGCTGCCGAAACGGCTAATTGCGGTTTTGTAGGCCGTGGTTGCGGCTTCATGACCATGCACCAGGGCCGTAACTTCATAGGCGAGGATCTCTTTGACGCGGTTGACGGCCTGATCCTGAAGGGCGCTTAAGCGTGTGATTTCAGGTATCGGCAGAAACGTGAAAAAACTTAAGAGGCGTCTGATTTCAGAGTCTTCGCAATTGCGCCAGAACTGGTAAAAATCGAGTACCGAAGTTCGATCAATTGCGAGCCAGACGGCTCCGGCGGCGGTTTTGCCGAATTTTTCACCGCTGCTGGTGGTCAGCAGCGGGAACGTAACCCCGTAAGCCTCAACGCTTTGGGTGCGGCGAATGAGATCGATGCCGGCCACGATATTTCCCCACTGATCCTGGCCGCCCATCTGGATGCGACACTGCTGTTCTTTGCATAAGACGTGAAAATCGTAAGCCTGGAGAATCATGTAGTTAAATTCGATGAAAGAGAGGCCGGTTTCAAGGCGTTGTTTGTAAGATTCGGCCGTGATCATCCGGTTGACACTGAAATGGCGTCCGATCTCTCTTAAGAAGTCGACATATTTAAGCGATGAGAGCCAGTCGGCATTGTTGATCAGTCGGCAGCGATCATCACTGAAATCAAGAAAGCGAGCGAGCTGGCCCGCAATCCCATTTCCATTTTCAACAATCATTTCCGGGGTCAGCATCTGTCGTAGTTCAGTCTTGCCGCTGGGATCGCCAACCATGGCGGTGCCGCCACCGAGGATGGCAATCGGGCGATGACCGGCCTTTTGCAGATGCATCATGACGATAATCGGGATGAGAGAGCCGACATGAAGGCTGTCAGCTGTCGGATCAAAACCGATATAGAAGGTCTGCGGCGCCTCTTGCAGAAGTTTTTGTAAACCCACGGCGTTGGTACTCTGATAAACCAGCCCCCGCTCTTCAAGCTCTTGGTATACCTGGCAACTCATCTTCTACTAATCCATGGTCATGATTTGTTGGGCCTGGCGCAGGCGTTGGTTCCCTTCCTGGAAAAGTTGCATCGCTTCCAAGATCTTCTCCACTACATCTTCACGGCCCTCCTCTTTGGCCTGGACAGCCCATTTCTTGTAATCGGTCTGGTGACTATCGTTGTGGTCGATCCAGTGATTCAAAAGCATCGTCAATTTTTCGGCAAAGCTCATTTTTCCCTGATGGTTGCTGCAGCTGTGGCAGTGGCCGTCGTTGTCGCAGGGGCCGTGATCATGATGTTCATGCATGATTTATTTCTCCTTTTTGTTTTCAGCTATTTTCAGATATGAGACCCCGACATCATCGGAGTCGGAGAGGCGATCTATCCGGCGCAGATATTGATGGGGGATGGTGATACTTTCAACCTTAGCGAACTCTTTGCGTAGAGCTTCGTCTTCCGGAGAGATGATCAGGCGGTTGAGATCTTCAAAGATGATCTCCGAGAGCTCAATAAAACCAAAAAATTCCGACTCTTTTACGGATCGTGCTAAAAGTGAGTAGCTGCGATCGTCGGTTTGAAAATGGACGCGGTAGATGGGGGTTTTGTTCGTACTCATAACTCTAATTGTCGCCGTTCTTAAAAATACCGAAGATTTTTCCCAGGAGTCCCTTTTTCTTTTGCGGTTTTGTTGCCTGCCCTTTTACCGGGGGCTTGGGGGTGGGGCCGTCAAATTGTTTCTTAATGTTTTTGTTGGTTTCAGGGGCGGACTTTGCCGGTTGCTGCTTTTTGTCTGTGCTCTTTGCCCCCGCACCCTTAGCTGCCTGCTCCCCGCCGCTCCGCTTGCGGGGCGGACGTCGGCGTGAACGATTTTCCGTCGATTTTTGCGCTTCTCCCTGATTGCCGCCGCTTGAACTGCTGCGCCTGCGGGAGGATTGTTTGCTCTCTTGATCCGATTTTTCCTCAGAATCCGGGCGGCGCTTTTTAGGTTCATATTTTGCCCCGGTTGAGCGTGACGGTTTTTTTCTTGAGCTTGAGGAACTACCGCCGCGTCCTCTGGAATCACCGGGTTTTCCTCTTCCCGATGTACTGCGCGGGCTGCTCTGGGAGCGGCGTTGCGGGCGTTTGAAGTTGCGCTCAAAATCTTCATCTTCAGCCCAGATAACCGGGATTTTTCCGGCTAGTTTTTCAATTGCTTCAAGGTAGAAAGCATCCTCTTCACCGGCCAGGGCGATGGCGTTGCCGGTGGCCCCGATCCGTGCCGTTCGGCCGATCCGATGGACATAGTCTTCGGCATCCTGGGGCAGATCATAGTTGAAGACATGGGTGACCGCATCGATATGGAGTCCTCTGGAGGCGACATCGGTGGCAATCAGGATGTTGAGTCTCTTATTCTTAAAGCGCTCCAGCGTGGCCAGGCGTTTCTTTTGCGGGACATCACCGGTTAAGCAGGCCGCCGCAAAACCATTAGCTTTGAGGTACTCTTCAAGGATTTCGGCCATTCTTTTGGTGTTGGTGAAAATCAGGCTGCTCTCGGGTTTTTCCCGGCGCAAAAGGCCAAAAAGCAGAGACATCTTTTCGTGTTTGCCGACGTGGTAGAGGCTCTGGTCGATTTTGTCAACCGTAATCTGTCCCGGATTGATGTTGGTTGCTTCGCTGATATTAAGATGCTCGTAAGCGAGCTCCATGACCTTCTCTGAGAGGGTTGCGGAAAAGAGCAGGGATTGGCGTTTGTCAGTCGAGGGGCAGCGTTTGAGGAGCCAGCGAACGTCAGGGATAAAACCCATATCAAACATCCGGTCGGCTTCGTCAATAACTAATACTTCAAGTTCATCTAAGAAGATAACCTTCTGCTTCATATAATCGATCAAACGACCCGGCGTCGCGACGACGACATCAACCTGCTCGTATTGCAGGGCCATGCGCTGTTTTTCATAATCGACGCCACCGTAAATTGCTTGAAAACGAATATTCGTGGATTCGCATAAGATATCAGCTTCACGTCCGATCTGAACCGCCAGTTCACGGGTCGGGGCCAGGATCAGAGCCCGGGGACGGGAGGTGCTTTCGTTGATCCTGGAGTTATCGCCGTTTTTTGGTGAGCGGATCAGGCGCGTCAGCAACGTGATCAGGAAGGTTGCGGTCTTGCCGGTTCCGGTCTGGGACTGGGCCGCGATATTGTCGCCTTTAAGGGTTTGAGGAAGTACCTCGGCTTGAACCGGGGTACAGAATTCATAACCGGCGGCGGCGATTCCTTCAAGAACCTCGGCCGGAATATCGAGTTGGGTAAAGCTGGTGTCGCTAAAGACTTGTTGCACGTTTTTGGTAATCCTTATTAGTTAAATAAAAAAGTGTTGTCCCGGTTTTGCCGGGTGCTATGGTTGTTGCAGAAGAGTAAAATTAGGAGGTTGTCCGAGAATGCTCTTTTTCCCCAGCTCAGCGTTATTTTTTGAAAATAATGCTCGGAATACTAGGTGTATGCCTGTGCTTATTTTCAAAAAATGCCTTGATCTGAGAAAAAAATTCTATTCTCGGACAGCCTCCTACGGCTGATAGGGTTTGGCTCAAGTCGGTCAAAAGTACGGTAAATTCGGGTCAGTACAGGTGTTTTCTTGGTGATGGTTGGAAGGTGTGAAATCTGAAGTGATTTTTACTGCCCACTGCCGACTGTCCCAGTTACTCTCTGCGGCGCGTCTAATAGCAGGTAACGGTTGAAAATTCAAACATTTAATTTGTTTTACTATAGATAGAGCGGGCCTTTTGCAGGTCTTTGGGAGAATTAATGTTGAGGAAGGTGTGATCCGGGTAAATGTCGGGGAAATCTGAGCATATAATGATCTTGACCCGGACATCATTAAAGAATCGTCTGATTTTAAAATTTTTCTCTTTTAACTGTTTGGCGATGGCGGGAATACAGCTCTGTTTATAGAGGGCGGCCAGGGGTTGCAGGCCGTCAGGGGTTTGCGGAATTATGACATCGAACTCTTCTCTCTCCTGCCAGAGTTTTGTCAGTCCGCAAGCGCTAATGAAAGGCATGTCTCCGGCGACGATCTGCAGATAGGGGTTGCGGGCTTTAAGCAAGCAGCTGTAAATTGCTCCCAAAGGGCCTTGATCCGGTTCGAGATCAGTGACGATGCGTCCCTGGGGATGTTGTTTCAACGTGTTGCTGCTGATCAAGGTCTCTGTGCAGAAAGAGTTGAGGATGCCGAGGGTGCGACTGAGCAGGCTTTCCCGGCCTAAGCGGAGTTTGGTTTTGTCCATACCGTCCAGGCGCAGAGCCCGGCCGCCGGCGAGTACGGCTCCACTTAGGGGGTATTTGCGTGATGGTTTGGGGGGCATGGTGGTTAACTATTTAGTTCAAAATAGTCGCAGATAAAAGTGCTGATCGCAGAAATTTCATCCGGGGTAAAGAGCGGAACATCAAGGGTTTGTTTCCGGTCACTGATAACCGCAATCAGGTTGGGGTCGGGGGTTGCCCCACGGCTTAGCAGCGGCAGGCCGAGGGCTTGGCGTTGGACTTCGACCTTGGGTATCTCGATTTGCTTGAAGCCCTCCACTAAAATCAGGTCAAGATCCTGCAGATAGGTCGCCGCTAAATCCTCAAGTGGGAGCTGCTTTGCGGTTTGTTCTATCAGAGCTGTCTGCTTCGGTCCGGTAATAACCGTTTTCCGGGCTCCGGCTGCGGTAAAGCGCTGACTGTCTTTGCCTTCATGATCAATCGTAAAAGAGCGATGATGATGTTTGACGGCGCCGACCTTCAGGCCTGCAGCCGTCAGATCGGCGATCAAGGTGGTCAACAGCGTCGTCTTGCCGCTGTTGCTGTTGCCGATAAAACCTAAAAGAGGAACTTTTTTCATTTGGGTTGAAAACCTTTTAACTTAAAGCGGTTAGTGCGAAATCCGACTTGCTGATTGACAGTCGTGGTTGCTCGTGTTACTTCATTCAAGTAGCGGCATTTAGCCTAATTCACAGAAAAAATCAATCTATCATCTTAAAGCTGTTCCTATAAATGAAACTGCGTCTTATTTTTCTGGTCTTGTCTTTGCTCGCATTTTTGTCGGCGACAACCGGAGGCTATCTCCACTATACCTCTCTGAAAAAAGCGGCTTTTAAGGAGGCTGAACATCACGCCATTACCCGGGTTGAAATTATTCAGAAAAATCTTTCAACCTTTCTTTCGGAAAATGTTAAACCGGTTCGTACCCTGGCCGGTATGCCGCAACTGATTAAACGTCTGGTCGTCGGGGGGCGTGATTCAGTTGTGCAGACGGATGTTTTGCTCGATCATTTCAAGAGTGCTTTGAGGGCTGATGTCTGTTATTTGATGAATTTTGACGGGGTCACGATTGCTTCCAGTAATCGTGACGATGCTGACAGTTTTGTCGGTAAAAAATTTGCTTTCCGGCCCTATTTCCAAGGGGCGGTGGATGGGTTTCCGACCTCCTATCTGGCTCTGGGAACGACTTCCGGGAAACGTGGGGTTTATTGCAGCTATCCGGTTTTTGCGGAGCAGGGTGATAGTCCGTTGGGGGTTGCCGTGATCAAGGCGTCGCTTGAACAGATTGAGAAAAAATTGGGTCAGAGCCGGGATGAGATCGTTGTCGTAACCGATCCTCGGGGCTTGATTTTTATCGCTAATCGCAAGGCTTGGCTTTTTCAGCTTCTCTGGCATCATTCCGAACGTGAACTGCGGGGCTTAGCCGAATCCCGGCAGTTTGGTAAGGGGCCCTGGTCCTGGACGGGTTTGGTTCAAGATGGTGAGCACTATGCGATTGATAAGGTTGGAAATCGATATTTTGTTAATCGGTTGGAGATTGACGGTTTTCCGGGTTGGCATGTAGTTCATCTGCGCAGTTTGAAGGCAATTTACAAGGTGGTTCTCGATCCTCTGGTTCGAGTAACCGTGCCTACCGTTATAACTCTCTGTATTCTGATGGCGTTGGTAGTCTTTTTTCTCTATCGCAAAGCCAGTGTCGAGATCGTCCAGCGCAAAAATGCCGAACAGGCCTTGCGCGAGAGTGAAAAACGTTACCGCTCGATCTATCATAACACGCCGGCGATGCTCCACTCAATTAATGTTGATGGTCGCTTGGTTAGTGTCAGTGATCACTGGCTTGATGTTTTAGGTTATGAGCGCGAGGAGGTGGTTGGTGAGCCGCTGCTTGACTTTTTGACGCCGGAGTCTAGTCGTTACGCTCGGCAAGAGGTTCTGCCGGATTTTTTTCGCACCGGATTCTGTAAAGATATCTCTTATCAGTATCTGCGCAAAGATGGGGCCGTTATGGATGTTTTGCTTTCGGCCATCGGAGATCGTGATCCGGACGGGACAATTGTTCGTTCACTGGCGGTATCGATCGATATCAGTGCCCGCAAAGCGGCTGAAGAGGCTTTGCAGCAAGCTCAGAAAAAGCTTAGTCTCTATACTCAAGATCTTGAACGTCAGGTGAAGAAAAGAACGGCCGAACTTAGCCGTTTATCAGGCAGTATTATGGCTGGCCAGGAGAAAGAGCGGGCTGCGATTGCCAGGGGCCTGCATGATGAACTCGGTCAGGTGCTGACCGCTTTACGGATCGAGACGGTCTGGCTGGCCGACCGGTTGCGGCCGGTTGATGAGAAGGCCGCCGAGCGGGCGGCAATGATGAGCTCGCTGATTGATGATACGATTGATGAAGTAAGGAGTATTGCCTTACGTCTGCGGCCCGGTATTCTTGATGATCTGGGTCTGGTCGAAGCTCTGGAGTGGTATGCGGCGGACTTTGAAAGGCGAACCGGGATTACCTGTGCTTTTACGGTTGAGGGGGTTGTTCCCTCCATGAATGATATATTGGCAACCGCAGCCTATCGTATATCTCAGGAGGCCTTGACCAATGTTGTCCGTCATGCGGCGGCGGATCAGGTCTCCATGTCCCTGGTGGCCGAAGACTCTTTGCTTGTTTTAACTGTGGAGGATGATGGTTGCGGTTTTTTCATTGACAAATTATCCGAAGTTGCCGGACTCGGAGTTGCAGGGATGCGGGAACGAGCGGTTTTGGTCAGTGGATTTCTGGAGATTTTATCCTCTCCCGACCGAGGAACCAAGGTCGTCTTTAAGGCTCCATTCAAAAGGGAAGAGAAATCATGATAAAAGTGTTGTTGGCTGATGATCATGTGATTGTCCGGGCCGGTCTTGTCCGGATTGTCGAGGAGAGTGGAGATATTGAGGTTGTTGCCGAAGCCTGTGATGGACGTGAGGCGGTTCGTCTGGCCTTGAAATCTCCACCTGATGTGGCGATCGTTGATATCTCGATGCCGGGTCTGGATGGTCTGGAGGTGTCCTCAAGGCTGTTGGAGGCTTATCCAAAATTACCGATTATCATTTTGACGATGCATGAAGAGGAGCAGTATGTAATCCGGGCGGTTGAAGTCGGGGTTATGGGCTATGTGACCAAACGTTCCGCTCCGGAACAGCTGGTTTCCGCTATTCGTAAGGTCTATGGTGGAGCCCGATATTTAAGTGAAGAAGCGGTTGAAATGTTGGCTTTACGGTTGGCTAAGGGAGTCACCGGAAAGTCTCCGCTCGATTCATTATCAACCCGGGAAATGCAAGTTTTGCGGCATCTGGCTTTAGGCCAAACCAATCATGAAATTGCTGATGCCTATCATATCAGTGTAAAAACCGTCGATACCTATCGTTCTCGCCTCCTGAAAAAACTAAATCTGCGCAATAATGCCGAATTGTCTCGTTTTGCCATCCAAAACCGTCTGATTGAGCCCTAAATCTTCAGTCGTATCCGGTTTGCTGATTGCAACCTGATATCCCTAGATTTTTTGCCAAGCAAGTTGCTAGCCGGACAGAACTGTTAAATCCTACCTCTTTGTAATAAAAATTCTTACAAGAGTTTCAGAAATAGTCGACTTGTTTATCCAGGTCTTTTTTTGCTATTAAACCATCCTAATAAAACCGGGTTTCTCAAATGTCCGTTATGGTAGCGGCGTTGTCAGGGAGGCCTTCATTAGTTGATGGGAGCAAAAAGATGAAAAAAAGTAAGCTTTTAGTATTAAGTCTGGTTGTGGCAGTGGCGATGATGGCGTTCGCGACGGTTTCTTTCGCGGGTCCCGTAGTCATCAAGTTTTCGCACGTGGTTGCGGAAAATACTCCTAAAGGTCAGATGGCCAACAAGTTTAAGGAACTTGTCGAAAAACGTCTGCCCGGTAAAGTTGAAGTCGAAGTCTTTCCTAATTCGCAGCTTTTTGGCGATAACAAGGTGCTTGAAGCGATGCTTTTGGGTGACGTTCATATGGCCGCTCCTTCGCTCTCTAAATTTAAAAAATACACCAAAAGCCTGCAGCTCTATGACTTGCCTTTTCTCTTCAAAGATATGGACGCGGTTTCTACTTTTCAGAATGGTCCTTACGGACAGAAAATGTTGATGTCAATAAAGAAAAAAGGACTTATCGGTTTGGGTTACCTGCATAATGGTCTCAAACAGCTCTCCTCCAGCTCGCCGCTTAAAGTCCCGGCCGATGCTAAACAGAAAAAGTTCCGTATCATGAGTTCCGATGTTTTGGCGGCCCAGTTTGAGGCGGTTGGAGCCATGCCTTTGAAAAAACCTTTCTCTGAAGTTTTCACCCTTTTGCAGACCAAGGCTATTGATGGTCAGGAGAACACCTGGTCTAATATCTACTCCAAGAAATTTTTTGAAGTTCAGGGTTATATTACTGAGTCCAACCATGGTCTGCTCGACTACATGATCGTTACCTCAACTGAGTTCTGGATGGGTTTGTCGGATGAGTTGCGCACCGAAATCAAGGCTGCTTTGGATGAAGCGATCGCTTTCGGTAACGAAGTTGCCGCGAAAAAATCGGTTGAAGATCGTCAGAAAATCATCGATTCCAAACGTTCCAAGATTATCGAGCTTACCGATGCCGAGCGTCAGCAGTGGGTTGACAAAATGAAACCGGTTTGGAAAAAGTTTGAAGGTCAGATCGGTAAAGAGTACATCGACGCAGCCATCGCTGCCAATAAATAGTTTTTTCCAGAATAGTTACGATTTGATTTGCTTAGCGGGCCTCGTTTCTAAGGGGCCCGCGCTTTTTTTGTTGTTTGACTAGAGGTTTTTTATGATTAGCCGTATTGTCAATAATCTTGAAGAGACGTTTATCTCTCTTCTCTTAGCTTCCATGACCCTTTTGGTTTTTGCTGAGGTGGTCTTGCGTTTTGGTTTCGGTACCGGTCTCATGTGGGCTCAGGAACTGACTCTGCATCTCTCCGCCTGGATGGTTCTCTTTGGTGCCTCCTACGGGGTTAAAGTCGGTTCTCATATCGGGGTTGATGCTCTGGTCAAAGTTTTACCGCATAAGTGGCAGCGGATTGTTAGTGCTTTTGCTGTGATCTGCTGTTTGATCTATTGTGGTATCTTTATGAAGGGCGCCTGGGTCTATCTCAGTAAGATGCATATGATCGGGATTGAGTTGGAGGATATGCCGATTCCAAAATGGTTGGGGCATAGTATTTTGCTTCTCGGGATGGTTATGCTGGCTGGGCGGCTGCTTCAGCTTCTGTGGGAGATTATTACCGGTAAAGCCGATGGCTTTAAACTGACGGATGAGGCTAAAGACAGCATGCATCTGGCGCAAGAGGTGAAAGAAGCTCAAGCCGCAAGTGCCAAGGCTCGTGGAGGTGATACGGTATGACTACTGCCGCGCTTTTTATTTTATTGTTACTTTTTCTCTTGACCGGAATGCCGATCGCTTTTGCCTTGGGTCTTTCCAGTGCTACGACAATCTTATTCTTTTCTGATACTTCAGTCGCTTCAATGGCGCTGAAACTATTTGAATCACAGTCCGAACACTATACGCTGCTGGCGATTCCCTTTTTCATTCTCTCCTCGGCCTTTCTTTCAACCGGTGGCGTGGCTAATCGGATCATTAATTTTGCGATCGACTGCATCGGCTGGATTCGGGGCGGTTTGGCCATGGCTTCGGTTCTCGCCTGTATGATTTTTGCGGCAGTCTCGGGCTCTTCACCGGCTACGGTTGCCGCTGTTGGTTCGATTGTTATTGCCGGGATGGTTAAGGCCGGTTATCCGGAAAAGATGGCGGCCGGCGTGATTACTAATGCCGGAACTCTGGGTATCCTGATTCCACCTTCGATTGTGATGCTGGTCTATGCGGCGGCAACCGAAGTCTCGGCAGCTCGTCTCTTCATGGCCGGTTTCCTGCCCGGCATTATGATGGGGACGATGCTTATGATAGTTATCTATATCGTGGCCCGGGTTAAAAATCTTCCGGCTCAGCCCTGGGTCGGGTTTGGTGGTCTCTTACGTTCCGGCTTTGATGCGGCTTGGGGTTTGATGCTGATTATTATCGTCCTGGGTTCGATCTATGGCGGCATCGCCAGTCCGACTGAAGCGGCGGCGGTTTCGGCCGTTTATGCTTTTGTGATCGCGGTTTTTGTCTATCGCGATATGGGCCCCTTGAAAGGGGTGGTCTGGAGAGAAGCTGATGAGTCGTTGGGGGGTGCAGTCGTTCGCAACCTGCGCGTGTCATTCATGGCTTTGCCGGGCTCGGTTACCCATTCAGATGTGCGAAAAGTAATGATGGACGCCTCCAAAGTTTCGATCATGTTGCTTTTCATCATTGGTAACGCGATGCTTTTTGCTCATGTTTTGACCTCTGAGCGGATTCCGCACCATCTTGCGGCGATGATTGTTGATTGGGGATTGCCGACCTGGGGTTTTCTGGTCGTGG
>JAYEGS010000058.1:0-5112 GCA_034659215.1 Pseudomonadota bacterium
TCTTCACTGATCATTTCACCCTCCTCCCAATCTTTTCACATGCGACTTTTTTGTGTAGAACAAAATAATCTATCCATTTTTTTACTATCTGATCGGAATATGAATGAACAAAAGTACTAAAGTCATTCAGAACATTTGGTGGTAAGGCTTTGCGACCTTTCACCATTTTGACAATAATTTCTACCACTTAAAACCGCGCCAAAAGCAAACTGCCACCCCAAATTTAATTCACCTTATCAATGACCAAAAACATCACCAATAGTATCCGTCGTAAAAATACGTTCTGACCACAAAAGAATTTGCTCTTCATCAGCTTTATTCAGCTTGGCAACAATATTTACATCAAGTTTTCCAAACTTTTTTTCAAGCATACGTATCAAAAGTTGTAAGGCACCCTCTTGCCGGCCTTCTTGTCGGCCCTCTTGTCGGCCCTCTTGTCGGCCCTCTTGTCGACCCTGTTGTCGGCCCTCTTCCAAGTAATTTTTCTTCCACTCTTCAACTCGCTCTGCCAACATAGTCTTCACCTCGTATAAATTTTCCACCGCCGGTTGGCTGTCTACTTCAAAACGGTTTGGAAACAAAACCCTCCCAAACCAAACTGTAAAGGCACGGCGCAACGAATCCTGAGACTCACTACCCAGCCAATCTAATAATGTTGTTACAACCTCTAAAAGAAGTTCCGGATTATGGCTGTTTTCCAATCGAAACAAAGCCGCAACCAAATTTTTCAGCTTGCCCAACTCGGCATCACTGTAATCCCGCTCAGACAACAGGAGATACTGTAATTGCGGCCGATACCGGGACAACCCACCCGGCACATCAACCACCAACTGACTAATATCTGTCGCCGCTGTCCATTTGGAACTGCCATTATACAAGACAATCGGCAAAACCGGTGGCAATTTCCCTTTCGCAGCCAGTTGCTTAGATTCGATCAAATCCTGATACAGCAAACCAACATAAGTCATTATCCGTACGGCCATCCACGGATCTACTGTAGATTGAAACTCTATGAGAAGATAAACATAGAGCCACTCATCACCCCAACGCACTCGCCAGACTATATCATCGGCACGTTGTCGCAAATCATCGCTTACATAGCTGCCGTTTACTTTCTCCAATGTCGAGAAATCTAGCTTTTCAACCCATTCTTCTTTGACAAACCCTTTCAGCAGATCCTCAACCATTTGTGCATGAGAAAAAATAAGCTTATAACCGCTGTCATGTTTTGCCATAAAGCCTTCTCTTTAAATCAGCAAAAACCACTTCTATTTTCAACATACCACATTGTCGCCGATTTTGCTAAAAAAACATAACCCAGAAGCATAAACCGGAACCACAACCCAATTATCCAAATGAAACAGGTATTATGCCCCCGGTTTTTCAACTACCATTGCAAAATCTTGCCTAAACTATTGACAAATATATACGAATAGATATACTGTTAGCATGCTACATTGAGTAACATCAAGTAGAATTACCCTCCACTAATCTCGAAAGGAGCTGATTATGGGTACTGTAAAAAAACTTTTCGCTCTGGATGAAAACATTGCCAGAGAGCTGGAGATCGTTGCTAAAGCCATCAATAAGACCCAGAAAGAAGTAGTTGAAACAGCCTTAGACTTCTATTTTGACTATACCGATGGGATAGTCGCCGACAAGATAACTGAAGAGATCAAAAACGGCAAAATGAAGGTCCACAGCAGTGATGAAGTATATAACAATTTAGGCATAGAGTTGTGAAAGTTACATACTCAAATCAAGCCGTCAATGATCTTCAGCAATTCAATGCCGCCGATCGAACCCTTATAGCAAAAAAGATCCATTACCTTGCAGAAAATTTTGAACAACTTAAACAATCTAAAAAAGTGCGCGAACTGAAAGGAACCAGGTTTACAGGTCAATACCGTTACACTATAGCTCGAAGAATAAGAGCCATTTTCCGCATTGAAGATGATGCCATTATGATGCTGATTTTACGTATTGGACGCAGAAAGCATACCTATTCATAAGTAAGCGTCTAGCGAACCATGACCGTCAAGCGCACGATGAGATCAGTTACCATACAAGTTTCCCGGTGAATTCGGACGCCCCTATGCCTTAAAAAACCCACTGGATCAGCAAATTATCAAATAACTTGAAACTGTTGAAATAATTTGTATATTCAGAAGACTAAAGCGGTATTTTATTTCGTAAAACAGGCAGAGAAATAAAGAATCATTCAACAGCGCCCAACAGCTTAATCACCGGCCCGGCTTTTAGGGCCCGGTGTATTTCCTGGTTGGCGTTAGGAAGAAGGTTCTTTTGGAAGCTGTGCGCCGTGCCACACTGCAACAATCCAAACAACCTCGTTCCTGGTTTTATAAAAAAACCGGTACGGCGATATGATTACTTCTCGGTAGGGTAGTTCCGGAAACTCTGGTACAATTCTTCCGGATTCAGGATAATCTTCAAGCCTTCGTAGGATTTTTTCAGCTTTATTACGAAAGTTAATTGCTGCTGAAAGTTTATCCTTTCGAATGTAGGATAGCGCAGACAGAAATTGGGCTCTGGCAGAAGGTGTAAACTTGACCTTCACGAAGGCATCTCAGACAAAATGACATCAGCTTCAGCAAGAACTTTATCGAGGTCATCTCCCTGGCCAATTTCGATTTCCTTTTCACCCTTAGCTAAAAGGCGCAATAGCTCTTTCTCGTGTTCAGATTCCTCATAGGCTTCAACACCAATCATTACAGCTGATGCCCTGCCTCTTTGTGTAATTATCAAAGGCTCTTTACTTTTACGTAATTGTTTCAATAGGTTTGAAGCATCTTGTCTGAGATCACTTATTGGAATTATATTCGATAGCTTGCCCATGTTGCACCTCCTTTGGTACTTTTACTTGTACCACTAAAAATATTGAAATGCAAGTTTTGTCATCGAATCTATCCACTCAAAAGAACTGTCGGACAGGCGCCGATTTTTAATCAGCGTTATCTTGATTTTGCCACCATCTCTCAGATGCGCTCTTCAAGTCAATCTCGTATCATACTTCTTAAAAGGCGTCGCCGCAAAACCAATCTTATATTCATCCCCAAAAACCTTCCAGGCTATCAACTGCAACCGCCGCAGCTGATACGGTGATGATCTTGATCATATGCAAATCACTCGGGCTGATCACCTTCCCGTGATTGCGGCTTTTTGTCGTCGTGTTAATCTGATTGAAATAATCAACCGTGTGGTGCCCACTGAAATGGATGTGAGTGTCGGCACGATTATCCAGGGGATGGTTCTTGATACTCTTTCAGGTCGTAGCCCTCTATGCAGACTGACTAATTTTTTTTCGTTGATCCACTCACTTATTTGACACATTAATTGCGCCTTGATTTTCAACTTAACTGCCTCAGCAGAGCTAAAGCCCAAATCTTTAAAAACGTTCCCTGTCTCGGGGGTTATGTGAGCAATAGACGTATCAATATCATTCATGATTTTTCCTCATCTAAAATTGAACTGTACCTGGCCTTTGCAATATTGATATCTTGTGAGCTGGTTTTACGAGACTTCTTTTGAAAAGAATGTAGCACATAGATCTTTTCAGGAAAATTCGCCATTATAAACTGAGGTGGCCCCCAACGTCTCTTCAACTCACGCTGCCAACCATCCAAAACAAACAGGTGGTTATCCCCAGTTTTTAGCTCCCGTCCGCCTTTTGTCCGTGTGCGTCTGTGTGGGTCTATCAGTCAAAACCGCAATCGCATCCAGCATCCACCAATTTAGAGGATAATGCCACCTGTGCTTCAGGATCACCATACACAAGTTTAATCCGACCCGGTTTTTTGGCCATGGCAGAAACCCAGGCCATAAGATCATCACAATCGGCATGGGCGGAGTAGCCACTTAGCTGATGAACCTACCCAACTTAGAGTAGATATCAGTGATCTTCAAACCTAAAGGTCAATCGAGAAAAACCGGCACTTTCACCTGTACTCACGCATTTGACCAGATAAATATTTATGAATAACGCTCGATACTAAAGTTTGATACGCGATTCCCTCTTTTCTAGCTTCAATTTGAATACTTCTGAAATCTTTTTCACTCACCCGAAAATTGATCCTGTGACTTTTTGTGAAAGTTTGCTTTGCAGCATCCTTATATTTATCCAGATTTTCACCCTTTGATATCCATTCACCACGATTGAAAGTATCAAGAATATCCTGCTCTTCCAAATCTAACTTATAATCATTTTTAGTCATCGTTGCCCTCACTATGTTTCTTTTTTGCCCCTCGATTAGGAATGATTGTCTTGAGAAAATAATAATTATCTTCTCGCATTTTTTACACAGGCAATAAGATAATTAATTTCTTGACGTCGCACCAGCTTTTCCCGTCCGCCTTTGTCTGTGTGGGTCGGTGGCTAAAAAACCCTAAACAAACCAGCTATAAACCAAAAACCTACCGGCAAAAGAATGTCAAAATGTCAATCGCGGTAGGAATGCCGGTTACCCGGCACCCCCCGCACAGATCCGTACGTGAAGAATTACCTCATACGGCTCCTACCTCGGGTTAAATAACGCAAAGCCGCTGGCTTGGATATGGGTGTTTTACCTTTGCTGTGGGCAACCATGTCTTCACCAGTCTTTTGATCCGATCCCATGTTAGTCGTTGCCCTCTCTGACTTCTACGTCTCAGCGCATTGAGCCACGATTTTGCAACTTCTGTCCTGAATCCGTCAACTGACTGATGATTACCGGGTACTGAGTAATAATTGAGATGACCTTGGACTACTGCCCGTAACCATCTTCCTTGTTCAGGAACCGACCTATGCATTCGTCGTTTGATCTCTTGTCTTATTTCCTTCAGTTTTGCCCGTAGACGTTTGGCAATAGTTTTCCGCCGAATTGTAAATTTGTTGTTTTTCCAGGTCTTGGCACAAATATGCGTGAAACCCAAGAAATCAAATGTTTCCGGCTTACCTTCTCCTCGCTTTGAGCGGTCTTCTATTGCAAACCTGCCAAATTCGAGAAGCCGAGTTTTCTCGGGGTGGAGTTTTAGACCGAACTTTGCCAACCGTTCACGCAGTTCCTGCTGAAAACGATCTGCTTCGTTGCGATATTGGAATCCTGTAATCCAGTC
>JAYEGS010000059.1:0-22087 GCA_034659215.1 Pseudomonadota bacterium
AGCGAAGCCAGATAAGTGTAGACTACTGAAGCGTAATAGCCCTCGTATTTTTCGATTATTTTATTGGCATAATTTTGGTAGGGAATGCCGGCAAACAGGCTGGACAAACTTTGTTGAAAAGCGTTTAAATCGGCTGCCGCCAAACTATCATAAAGCTTATCTTGCCAAGCTGTTTTGGCATGGCGCTGATCGGTGAGATAATCGATGAAAAGTTCATTTAGCGATAGCTGTATCTCTTTATTCGGCACTTTAAGTTTATAGACAATTTTTTCTCTTTTGGTAAACTTTTGCGCAAATGTAAGATAACCCGTTTGCCACAAAAGGGCGATCAAGTCAATATTATCAACATCAAAAGTGTCCAGAATAATGTCATCTGCGATGTAGTTTTCAACTTCAGGCAAATAGTATTTTTGCTGTTTCAGAATGTCGATCAAAAAACTGGGGTTGCCGGTGCTCCACCAGTAGGGGCGGTACTCCTTGCCGTTTGCAAAAAAAAGCAGGATGTCAAAGGGGTTATAAACCGGTTCAGCAAAATAATTATAGCCGTTATACCATTGCCGTAACTTATCCATTTCTACGTCTTGCAGGTGCTCTGTAAAGTTTTGCTCGACCTCAGCATGAGTATACCCGCAAATAGTGGCATAGTCTGCGTTAGTAGTAATATCTTGTAGATTATTAAGGCCGCTGAAGAGATTCATCTTGGCGAATTTAGAAACGCCGGTGATCATAACAAATTTAATATACTCGTCCAAATCCTTGATGATGCCGTAAAAACCTTTCAGTCGATCCCGGTTAATGCGGGCCGTCTCTTTGTTGGTAATATGATCAAGGATTGGCTTATCATATTCATCAATTAAAATAACCACCTTTTGGTCGTATTTCCGGGACGATTTCTTTATCAGATTATGAAAACAGGTGGCCGCATCATCTTTGTCGGCGTCACATTTTATGGCCAAACGTTCTTGGGCATCCGCAAGAATTCTTGATAGTTGCCGATTGAAATTTTCTTCCGTATCATAGAGGCCACCGCCAAAACTAATCCGGATTACCGGATAGCGGATAGCCCAATCCCACTTATCTTCGATGTAAAGTCCTTTGAACAGCTCCTTGTTGGCCGAAAACAGTTCGTCTAAAGTGCTCAGCATAACACTTTTGCCAAAACGGCGCGGACGGCTGAGAAAATAATACCCTCCGCTTGTTACCAACCTCAGAAACACCTCGGTTTTGTCCACATAGGCATAATTCTCAAGCGGGTCACGCAATTTGGAAAATGCCTGAATTCCGATGGGTAGTTTTTTCATAGTCACAACCTATTTCCCACTCCATACAGCCATAAAGGTTTTAGACAAAATTTTGCAGTCGAGCCACAACGACCATTGGTCGATATATTGAGTGTCAAGTTTGACGATTTCATCAAAGTCAGTAATTTTATTACGCCCGGAGACCTGCCGGAGACCGGTTATACCGGGCTTTATGGAAAGCCTGCGGTAGATGAATGCAGGTAGTAAAATGCCGGGGTTGTAGAATTCAATCCTGTCTTGGAAAATTTTGATTGTTGAGTCTGCGCTGGCTCGATAGTCACGATGGACTATCATGTTTAGTACAATTTCGCTTATCGCATCAAGGGGATATTCCAAGGATTTTGATTTCATCGACTTCCCGAAAATCACGATCATGGGTTATGAGTGCCGCTGAACCGGTATAAACAGCTGTTGCTATCTGAATGGCGTCAGGTAGTTTAAGATGGTAGCGTATTCGGATTCTCGCAGCCAAAAAGGAGAGCTCCGCATTTAATTCCTGTACCATCCAATGGGTTCCTGATGTTAACGCGTTAAAGTAACGGCTTGCCAGTATTTCATTCCCAGAACTTAAAGGGCCGGCAACAACTTCCGCAATGGTGACAGGTGAAACAACTGCTTGAATTCGCCCGGCTTCAATTTGCTGAAACAATGGTACAAATTTTTCGGCAAATTGAGGGTGATCTTCAAGAAGATAAATTATCGGCGCAGTATCGACCGTGACCAATGCATTATCTTTAATGAAATCCAGGTCCATCATTCCCATTCATCTCGGTACTGATCAATTTTTCTGTTTGAATTTTTCCCCCATAACCCTTTGCCTGTTGACCTTAATGAAAGCAACCCTTCTTTTGTTGTGACAATGCGTTGGTCGAGTGCAACTATTGCGGCATACGGAATACCGCGTTTTTTGACAATTGTCTGTTCTCCCGCATACGCCCGATCCAATAGTTCAGGTAGTCTTTTCCGCGCTGTTTCCGCTCCGAGCTCCAGCATATTCAATCCCTCATCTCATTTGACTGATAAGTACAGTGCGTACTGTACGGTTAGTTAGGTGAAAAAGCAAGCAAAAAAGAATTAATGACCAAAAAACAGGTTTATTGGTTGTCGATAATCTCTTGGCGGGAGGTGGCGATCTCGAGATTAATAATCTCTGATTAAGTTGTAGAGGGTGTCACGCTGGGTCGCTTTAAAACCCGCCTCTTTAATCGTATCAACGAGCTCTGCCAGAGAAATTGAGAAGTGGACGCCGGCGGCGGCGACGACATTTTCCTCGATCATGGTCGAGCCGAAATCGTTGGCCCCGAAATAGAGGGCGACCTGAGCCATTTTAGTGCCTTGGGTAACCCAGGAGGCTTGGAGGTTGTCGATATTATCGAGAACCAGGCGGGAGAGGGCGAGAACCCGCAAATAGTCGACGCCGGTCGCAGTCTGGATTACCTCAGGGGCGAGTTCGGTGTTGGCGGACTGAAAACTCCAGGGAATAAACGCCGTAAACCCGCCGGTGCGATCTTGCACTTCACGCACCCGGAAAAGGTGCTCTATGAGCTCTTTTGGCGTCTCTAAGGAGCCGAACATCATCGTTGCCGTCGTGCGCAGGTTCAAGTTATGGGCTCTTTCCATAACCTCAAGCCAGCGTTGCCAACCGATCTTGTTGGGACTGATCAGGGTACGAACCCGGTCATCAAGGATTTCGGCCCCGCCGCCGGGAATTGAGCCGAGACCGGCATTTTTTAACTGTTGCAAGGTTTCATCCAGGCTGAGTTTTGACAACACGGCGATATGAGAGATCTCCGGGGGCGAGAAGCCATGAATATGGATGGCCGGAAAATCTTTTTTAATCGTCTCCAGGAGACCGATATAATAATCGATTTTGAGATCCGGGTGCAGGCCGCCCTGAAGCAGAATCTGGGTCCCGCCCAACTCAATAGTTTCGGCAATTTTCTGATGCAGTGTGACTTCATCAATAACAAAGGCATCGGCATCTTCGGGCCGCCGATAGTAGGCGCAAAAACGACACCGGCACTCGCAGATATTGGTGTAGTTAATATTGCGGTCAATGGCAAACGTGACTCTTTTTTGAGGATGCAGCTGGAGACGCCGGGCCTGAGCCATCTCACCCAGCTCAAGGAGATCGTAATTTTCAAAGAGATCCAGAGCCTGTTGGCGATCAAGTCTTGAAGTAGTCATATTGGATGAAATCATAAAAATTTTAGTTATTTGCTACCGCTTTATAAAAAGTATCCCGTTCAACCGGCTTACGACCCGCCCGGATAATTGAGTTTCTGATATAGGCTTCACTCAAACCGGCCGCACTTTTAGCTCCGGCGGCATGAGTGATACGTTCTTTAACTACGGTTCCGTCAAGATCATTAACCCCGAAAAGTAGAGCCAGTTGAGCGATCTTCTCTCCGAGCATGACCCAATAGGCTTTGATATGCTGAAAATTATCGAGATAGAGGCGGGCGATAACCAGCGTTTTCAGATCGTCGATACCACTGGTCTCGCCTTTTTTGCGGATATCGGTGTTGGTCGCATGAAAGGCTAAGGGAATAAAAACTTGAAATCCCCCGGTCTTATCCTGTAAGGCACGAAGTTTCTCCATATGATCAATACGATCGGAAAAACTTTCAACGTGGCCGTAGAGCATCGTCGCATTAGTCGGTATTGCGGCTTGATGTGCCATCTCCATAATCTCAAGCCAGCTATCTCCGGAGATTTTTTCGGGGCAGATCTGCTCGCGAATGGCGGGAGTGAAAATCTCGGCCCCGCCGCCGGGCATCGCCTGGAGACCAACCTCCTTTAAACGTTTGAAAACCGTCGGGATATCGAGACCGCTGATTTTGGCAAAGTAATCGATTTCGACGGCGGTAAAAGCCTTTATAACAATACCCGGATGTTCATTTTTCAGGCTTTGCAAGAGCTCCAGATAGTACGCAAAAGGCCAATCGGGATGCAGGCCGCCGACGATATGAAACTCCCGGATACCAAGAGCTTCAGCATCTTTTACCTCATTAAGAATATCGGCGACACACTGCTCGTAAGCGCCCTCTTCACCTTTTAGTTTGCTGTAAGCGCAGAAGCGGCACTGGTTGACACAGATATTGGTCGGGTTGATATGACGATTAATATTGTAGTAAACCGTCTCACCATTGATCTTTTGGTTGATTTCAGCCGCTAGTTTACCCAAGGCAAAAAAATCGCCCTCTTCATAAAGAAAGAGGGCATCGTTTGACGACAAACGCTCTCCGGCCCGCCGTTTTTCGGCAATCTTATTAAATTTATGCAAAACGATAAAAAATCCTTTAAATTTTACGCTTCTAAACTGGCACCAACACAGGCAAAGAAGAAGCGTTCCGGCATCCGGGCGTAGAGAAGAGCCGATTTTTCGAGGCCGGTACAGTGGGAGGCTCCGAGTTTTTCAATCTCGTAGTTGTCGATCACTTTAAGGGTTTCGGCAAACTGCTGATCGCCGGAAAAACCCATATGGGTACCCCCGATAACCGCATAGATACGATCGCCAGGGAACTTTTCTTTGACATAATCGAGAATATTGACCATGCCGGAATGAGCGCAACCCAAGATAACGATCAATCCTTTGGCGGATTTTATGACCAGAGAGAGATCATCGTTTATCGGATCCGGCCTGACCTCTTGACCTGATTCGGTCACCGCCACCATATTGGGATCGCCAACTTCATAAGTGGTATGCCGGGGAATCTCACCGGTAAGAAATAGCCCCGGCCCGACCTCGACCATCTCGCGGGAAAAACGAAAATCAGCTCCCAGCGATTCAAGAAAAGAGCGACGAAAAGGAATCCCGATAGCCCGGCGAGCCTCGCCCCAGAAACGTTCAATGAAAATTTCCGGATGGGCATAGACCGGCACTGAACCACGCTGGGCCAAAACCTGGGGCAAACCACCGGTATGATCGTAATGACCGTGGCTGATCATGATCGCTTCTATCGAAGCCAGGTTTTTTTTCAGGAACATCGCATTCTGAGTAATTCCCTGTCCCTGACCGGTATCAAAAAGATAGTTGCCATGGTCGGTCTCAATAAAACAGGCGAAACCATGTTCGCCAATACCGCCAAAGGGCATGCCGACAGAATTTTCACAAAGAATGGTTATTTTGGTCTTCACGGTCATACTCCTTTACAATCATACTCCTTTAAAAAATTAACTAATCACCTTAAAGCCACTACAAATGATACGAACATTGGCTTCGCCCGGCTTCGAGGGGGACACAGCTCAGATCGGCAAGCGGCTTTGCCGCCGCCTGGAGCAATGTCCCCGTATCGAGATAGTTTGCATAACGCTGACAAAAGCATCCCGCAACGGTGAGATCCCCCACGTTGCGGGATACAAAATATTCATAAACCTTAGTTCCAGAAGGCTGTCTGATACCACTAAGCCGCAGCGGTGGTTCGGCCAAGCCGCATTTTCTGCAACAGAAATAAGGCCCCCAAAACTACCAGACCTATGGGGTAGGCCAGATATTTATTGGATAATGAGAGCAAATTAGCGAGCAGTTCGGGCCGGAACATGATCAAAGAAACACCAAGTAGTATAAAGAGGTCGTACCACTTGTTTTTCATGAGAAACCAGCCTTGGGTGGCCGACGCAAAAGCGCAGGTTCCGACGCAGGCCATGATAAAGATCAGGATACCTAACGGCCAGCTGTTGATATTATGGAGAATCAGATCACTGTTAAAAATAAACATAAAGGGCAAAATTGAGGTTCTGATATCGTACATAAACCCCTGAATACCCGTTTTAATGGGATCTGATCGAGCCAGCGCTGCGGCCGCGTAAGAGGCGAGCCCCACCGGCGGCGTGTCATCGGCCAAAATCCCGAAATAGAAACAGAAGAGATGGGCCGCCATCAGGGGAACGATGAAGTTATTTAAGCCGCCAACCTGAACAATAATCGGCGCCGTCAAAGAGGCCATTACGATATAAGTCGCTGTCGTCGGCAGGCCCATCCCGATCAAAAGACTGGCGATCGCAGTAATCAGCAGCATGAGATAGATATTGCCGCCCGAAAGTTGTTCGACGATCTGAGTGATCATGCCGCCGATTCCCATATTGACAACCCCGACAATGATCCCGGCCGAGGCACAGGCGACCGCCACCGTAACCATATTTTTAGCTCCGGAAGCAAGCCCGTCGTAGATCGTGGTAAAACTTTTCTTGAGGCTTTTGCCGATAAACCCGGCGCTGCCGCGGCCGTCAATCATATCCTTGGCGACAACCACCAGCACGAGCCATAAAATTGCGTTAAAAGCGGATTTGTCCGGGGAGTGGCGCAGAAAGATCAGTTCATAGAGTAAGGCGCCGATCGGAATCAGAAAATGGAGGCCTTCCATCAACGTCTGCAAGAGAACCGGCAGCTCATCTTTACGCAAGCCCCGCAAGCCGAGCTTGGAGGCTTCGATATGGGTAATATAGAGTAGGGCAACGTAGGAAGCAAAGGCCGGAATCGCTGCAGCCTTGACAACCGCAACGTAAGGAACATTAACATATTCGGCAATAATAAAGGCCGCAGCCCCCATAATCGGCGGGGCTAACTGACCATCGGTACTCGCCGCAACCTCGATTGCGGCAGCTTTGGTCGCCGGATAACCGACCTTCTTCATCAAAGGAATAGTAAAGGTTCCGGTAGTCACGATATTGGCGATACTGGAGCCCGAAACCATCCCCGTAAAGCCGCTGGCCAAGACCGCAGCTTTGGCGGGGCCGCCTTTGAAACGGCCGAGAAAACATAAAGCCAGATCAATAAAAAATTTACCGGCTCCCGCTTTTTCAAGGATGCCGCCAAGGAGTACATAGAGGAAAACCACCCGGGCCGAGACATCCAGAGGAATACCGTAAATACCCTCGCCGGAGAGTGTAATCTGACTCAGATAACGATTTACCGAAACCCCGCGAAAAGCCAGGATATCGGGCATATAGGGGCCGAAATAAGCGTAAAGACTGAAGACAATAGCAATAATGGAAAGAGCCGGCCCTAAGGCCCGGCGAGCGGCATCTAAAAGGAGAACTAAAAGGATAACGCCAAAAACCACATCGGTGGTCGTCGGCATCCCGGAACGGTTAGCGATACCTTCCCATTCAAAATAGAGGTAAAGAGCGCTGATCGCTCCCAGCGCCGCACAGAGATAGTCATTCCAGGAGATATGGTTGCGGGCCGAAAGAAACTTGAGAAAAGGCTTGGGTTTTTTGAAAAAGGGGATATTAAGAAACAGTAGAACTAACGCAAAAGCCAAGTGAATGGCCCGAATAGCAATCGAGTCGAGCAGGAGCCAGCTTGATATCGAGAGCTGAAACAAAGACCAGGCCACCGCAATAATTGGAACCAGATGACGCTCAAAACCATGCAGAGTGCGAATTTCACCACTCTCTTCAGCAATAATCTCTTGCAGAGCAGCATTCTGTTCTTGTTCCGATTTTTCTTCAGGCTTCGTCATTTATAATGGCTCCGTACTTAATTGGTTCCAAGTTGACCAGCTAAGGAGATTGCCCGAAAATTTTTATTCTCGGACAACCTCCAGGTATAAGGCAAACTACATTAAACCAGCTTCTTTGTAATATTTGACCGCGCCGGGATGCAGGGGTGCGGAGAGACCTTCGAGCATATTCTCTTTGGTCAGTACCGAATAGGCCGGATGCAGTTTTTTGAAGGCTTCGAGATTGTCGAAAACCTCTTTAGTAATGGCATAAACAATATCGTCGGAAATATCGGATGAAGTTACCAGGGTTGCCTTAACCCCGAAAGTTGCTGCCATATCGGTTTTATTGGTGGCGTTGGGATAAAACTTCATCGGAATCAGAGCTTTAGCATAATAGGGATATTTGGCAATCAAGGACTGAACATCAGGAATCTCGACGATATGAACCTTGATACGGCCGGCAGTCGCTTCTTTAATCGAACCATTGGGATGACCAACAGTGTAGAAAAAAGCGTCAATGCGCTCATCTTGCAAAGCACTGGCAGCTTCAACAGCTTTGATGTACTCAGCCTTAATACCTGTCTTTTCATCCAGGCCGGCAAGTGCCAAAGCATCGCGGGAGTTACCTAACTGACCGGAACCGGGGTTGCCGATAGCGATTCTTTTACCTTTCATATCGGCAAGCGATTTGATAGCGCTCTCATCACTGGCAATCAAAGTAACTGCCTCGGGATGAATGCTGAACACAGCGCGCAATTTTTTCTGCGGTTTGCCATCCCACTCTTTCATGCCGTTAACGGCCTGAAACTGACGGTCGGACTGGGCAATCCCAAACTCTAAATCACCATTCAGGACAGCATTAATATTGAAAACCGAACCCCCGGTTGACTCAACCGTGGCTTTCATGTTGTAGGTTTTGGCCTTTTTATTGACCATCCGGCTAATCGCTCCACCGGTGGGATAGTAAACCCCGGTGACACCACCGGTACCAATGGTTACAAACTGAATCCGCGCCATAGAGGCGGCCGGGGCCATGAGCAGGGCCAAAGCCAGACAGAGAGACAACAACAGAGCTTTTTTCATCATTTTTCTCCTTACAAACGTTTGGGGTTAAAAGTTTTGGCTACGAAATAACACAAATCAAAACTTACTTCATACTCTTCTTTGCTGCGGTTCTGGTGACCAGAACACTGGTTTTAGCCCGCCGGACAATCTTTTCAACTGTAGTCCCATAAAAATATTTCAAATCGAGGTTGGAACGACCGTGAGAGCCGATAACCACCAAGTCTACCGGGTTCTTCTCCAGCTCCTCAAGGATCTCAACATAGGGAATACCTCGTCGAATATGGTAGCTATACTTAATCTTCTTCAAATCAGGAAAACGCTCAACCAATCCTTCAAGCTCAATCCGGGCATCATCTAACGCTCCCTGTTTGAGTTTTTCATACTCTTTCTCACTGAGATAGTGATGAAGCAGACTTTCATCGTGGTTGACATGAAGAATGGTCAGCGGACACTGACGACGTTGGGCAATCTCAAGGGCATGGGTCAAAGCGTAATAGGAATCTTCGGAAAAATCGATGGGAACCATAATCGAGGTAATCTGCATGGCGAATCCTTTTTGATAAAACGGTTTTTCTAGGTTATCAGCAGGTGGTAATAAGCAGGTATAGGGCTATTTCTATATAACTCCTTAGCATATCAGACAGTAAATGCAACTGTTTTTTAAAAAGCCCCTCCTAAAGGGTTTCGCAAGCTATCAGGAAAAATAGTTAACTGCGTTCTCAAAAATGACCCGCCCCGGCCCCGGCTGCCGCCAGTCACTATCGGGCTCCAAGGCCAGACGCTCAGGCCAATCCGGCATCTGGTTTAAGCGAAAAGCACGTTCGGGGTGAGGCATCAGCCCAAAAATACGGCCTTTAGCAGCACAAAGCGCCGCGATATCATCAAGAGAACCGTTAGGATTGGCAGGAAAGGAGCCTTGAGCCGGCTGCATTTCGGCATCAACATAACGCAAGGCAATCTGCCGCTGTTGCTTAAGTTCGGCAAGAGTTTCGGGCGGAGCAAAAAAGCGCCCTTCACCATGCGCCACCGGCAGACTTAGAGAGCTGACGCCGCCAAGAAACACCGAATCACTTTCAGCGGCGAGTAAATTCACCCAGCGGCACTCATAACGAGCCGTACTGTTAGCAATCAAGGCAACTCTACGATTTCCAAAAGAGTTGTCACCATCTCCCGGCAACAGGCCGAGGTTAACCAACACCTGAAAACCGTTACAGATCCCTAAAACCAGATGATCGGCAGCGACGAAAGCCATAAGTTCCGGCCACAGGGTATGACGCATTTTATTAGCCAGAGCGTTTCCCGATCCCGTATCATCACCATAGGAAAAACCTCCCGGCACGACAAAAATCTGGTAATCGGAAAGCTGTTTCGGTGCGGCAATCAGATCATTGACATGAACAATTGCCGTTTGCGCACCACAAGCCTGAAAGGCGTAAGCGGTCTCCTCTTCACAGTTGATACCGTAACCGGTCAACAAAAGAACTTTGGGTTGAGCCATTATATTCTCCAAATCCGACGTGAGCCGGGATTAAAATCCAACAAATGTCGAGCGATAGGCGGCGAGCAGGGTTGAGACCGTCGTTTGCAGAGAGATTTCTCCGTTCTGACTAATGACAATCTCCTCGTCGGCCCGCACCCGGCCCAACTTGGTAAAACTATTTTCGGCAAACTCTTTTTCAAATTCGGCCCCCAATTCCGGGGCTACACTGACCAGAAAACGGCCGGGATATTCATTGAAAAGAAAAAGGTCGGGGCGCTCGGTAGCCGGGATCTCAAGTTCACAACCCAGACCTTCAGCCAGCGCCCCTTTTCCCACAGCATGGGCCAGACCGCCCTGAGCCAGAGGATAGAGAGAACGGAAATTACCGGCCGCCGTCCACTCCTGTAAACGATTGTAGAGGGGGAGTTGGTCAGCCGGTGCAAACTTCGGCACCTGACCCTGAGCTTCGCAAGTCGCCAAGCCTTCCTCTTTTAAAAGCGCCAGATATTCACTAGCTCCGATTTCCAAACCACCTGCGCCCAGAAGATAAAGAATATCTCCGGGTTTGACAAAGGCAAAGGAGCGCACAGCCGAGATATCGGGCATTACCCCAATTGAAGAGATCAAAATAGTCGGCGGTACCGAGATCGTGACCGGTTGATCGCTGCTGTCAAAACCGCGAAAATCATTATACATGCTGTCTTTGCCCGAAATAAAGGGAGTACCGTAACAAATTGCGGTCTCATAACAGGCCCGGGCGCACTCTTTTAGCTGCCAGAGACGCTCGGGATCATCCGAAGAGCACCAGCAGAAATTATCTAACAGGGCGATATGCGACAATGGCGTACCAACCGCCAGCAGGTTACGAACCGCCGTATCGATAGCCGTGGCCGCCGCCGCGTAGGTATCAAGGTCACTGATTGCCGGATAAAGACTCTGCGATAAAGCAACCCCTTTAGCCGATTCCGGCAAGGGTTGAACAACGGTGGCAAAACCATCAATCTGCCGGCTACCGACCAGAGGTTTAAGGACTGAGCCGCCCTGCACCTCAAAATCGTACTGAGTCGAAACATAGGCGTGCGAAGCCAGATTAAGCCGCTTAAACATCTTGATAAAAAGATCTTCCAGGGGAAGTTCAGTAAACGACGGCAGGAAAACTACATTTTCCTGAGAGGGTCGAACTTTAGTTAAGAGACGCTTGGCGGGCTGACCATTATGAAGAAACTCCAGCTCCATATCCATTATTTTTTCGCCCCGGTAGCTGACCTGACAGCGGCCGGAATCGGTAAACTCGCCGATCACCAGAGCTTCGACGCCGCGACTTTTGAGCAACGTTTCAAGTTCCGGCCATTTCTCCGGCGGGACTGCCAACGTCATCCGTTCCTGCGATTCACTGATCCAGATCTCCCAGGGAGCCATGCCCGGATATTTGACCGGCACCTTTTCCAGGTCAACCCGGCAGCCGTTGCATTCGCGGGCCATCTCGGCCACCGAACAAGAGATGCCGCCGGCCCCGTTATCAGTAATACTGCTATAAAGATTGCGCTGGCGCACCTCTTTGACAATAGCGTCAGTAAATTTCTTTTGCGTTATCGGATCACCAATCTGCACCGCCGTCGCCGGACTGCCGCCGGTTAAAGCTTCAGAAGAGAAGGTAGCTCCATGAATACCATCAAGACCAACCCGCCCCCCGAGCACCACAATATAATCGCCGGGCCGAGCCGCCTTTTCATGGCTCAAACGCCCGGCTTTGGTCTTTCGCGGAATCAGGCCGACGGTGCCGACAAAAACCAACGGCTTACCTTTGTAGCCGGGATGAAAAGTCAAAAAACCCTGGGTCGTCGGAATCCCGGAGCAGTTACCACCAACCCTGACGCCATCAACAATTCCGTCAAGAATTCGGCGCGGACGCAGAGCCTGATTTTGACCTCCGGCTAAACGATAGAGGGGTTCCTGATCTCCGGGATCGGCAACACAGAAACCATAACGGTTAATTATCGGTTTGGCTCCGAGACCAAAACCGACGGTATCCCGATTGACGCCGACGATGCCGGTGATTGAACCGCCAAACGGGTCAAGCGCGGAAGGGGAGTTATGAGTTTCGACCTTGTCGGTAACCAGATAATCATCATCAAAAATAATCGCCCCGGAATTGTCGACAAAAACCGAGACACAGATATCATCAGCGCCTCGTTCTTGACGGATCTTTTCGGTCGCCCCCTTGATATAGGTCTTATAGAGACCTTTTTCAAGATCATCAATAGCAGCGGCAAAAATTGTATGTTTACAGTGTTCCGACCAGGTTTGAGCCAGGGCTTCGAGCTCAAGATCGGTGGGCTGACGTTTCTCAACTTTAGCAAAATAGTCGGCTATGGCGCCAAGCGAGGGCAGATCCAGAGCCAGAGGCCCGCGCCGGATAATACTACCCGATTCATCACGATGATCAATAATTCCCTCTTTGCCCAAAGCAACAAGTTCCGCCTCAGATATTTCGAGATCTACCAAACTGATTTTTTTCGCGTCCCCGAGCCGAACCCGGGGAATAATGCATTCCATCCCCTGATCAGCTTCATAGCGAGACCGCTCTTTCCAGTCGAGGCGTTCAATCAAAGCATTCGCCAAAATCCGACCGACAAGACGACGATCTTCAACCGTCAAAGCCGCTGCCACTTTGAGATAGTAGATAGTGCTGGAGTAGATCCCTTGGTCCTCTTTAAGCGGTGCGCCCCAGGCATCAGCCAAGGTCTCAACTGCACTATGAGCGATATTATCGGTCACCCCGGGCAGAAAACCAACCTCTAAAATGAGATCAGCCGAACCTAAAGGACGAGCTTCATCGATAAGACAATCATGAACCACCGGATTTAAAAGCAGGTCGGCGGCCTCTTGCAAACGGGCCGGGCTGAAATCCCCTTCAAAAGCATAGACCTCGGAAAGCCAAACCTCTTCGATAGCCGTTGATAACTCCAAAGAGTTAAGTCGGTCTCGCAAAAGCTGACCGCGAGTATCAAGATCGACATCGCGAAAAAATATCTCAAGACGATGTCCGGTTGTAGTTTTTTTCATATTGATAAACCAGTTTTAATATTAATATTATATAAACTTTTAAAAACTAATAATAGTAATAAAGCTTGTTGATTTGTGAAGAATATACTTAACTTTATAAATTTACAGAGTATTTTCTGTTACTAAATATATTGAAATATTTGTTGATTATCTAGTTGCCATTGTGGACATCTTCAATCTTGTTGATAAATATTTTTTCCGGTTGATTTATTGATCATTTACTATAACTTATCAAAGTAAAATAAACAATTTTTCAACAATTAGTTAACAACTAAAATAATTAATAATTACCTTATATTAAGTGATAAAATTGGCTGTTTGTTATTTCACTTAACCGTTAACCTTGTTCATCTGTTCATCAAGGAGCCTGATATAAGGTAGTTCGCGATACTGTTCATTAAAGTCAAGGCCGTAGCCGACAATAAAGGCATCAGGAATAACGGCGCCGCAATAATCGGGTTCCATCTCCACCCGGCTGCAGCCTTCCTTGCGTAACAAGACACAGGTTCTGACCTTTTCAGCACCTTTTTCGCAAAGATGGGCGACAACTCTTTTCAAGGTCAGACCTGTATCAAAAATATCATCGACCACAATCACGTCACAACCCGACCAGAGCGAATCGGGCAGAAGCCGGCTGATCGTCACTTGGCCGCTGCTGGCCGTACCAACATAACTGCTGACTTGAAGATACTCAACCGTCAAAACGAGCTGATGGCGGCTCAACTCCCGGCAAAGATCGGCAAGAAAAGGCTGACAGCCTTTCAAAAGGCCGAGTAACAGAAGTTTCCGACCGCAAGAGTCCGCCGCAATCGCAGCCGCCAGTTCAGCAACCACCTTTTTTAGATCACTTTCACTATAGAGGGTTTGGGTCATGGTTATCAATAGCTCTCGAAATTAATTTATAGCGTACGTTAGGCTTCGTCTATAACGAATCGCCCAACTTGTCAAGAAAGGAAGGATTTTTCTTGACTCAATACCCTTACGCGTCTATATGAGGCACCGAATCTTTACTATATATGTATATGTTTAATTTGAGCATAAAATAATTTTATCTAAATAATGTTTACCGGCATCATCGAAGAGATCGGCGAAGTTATCAGCTCCAACCTGATCGGCGGGTCGGGAGAGCTACGCATCGGAGCCCCACTGATTGTCACGGAGTGCAAACTCGGTGACAGTATTGCCGTCAACGGAGTCTGCTTGACGGTTACCAAAATCACCGGCCGCGAGCTGGCTTTTGATGTCTCGCTTGAAAGCTTGCGCCGCTCCAACCTTGGAAACTTAAAAAAAGGTGACCAGGTCAACCTCGAACAAGCTCTGGCCGCCGATGGCCGTTTTGGCGGCCACATGGTCTCCGGTCATATCGACGGTACCGGCACCCTCAATGACCGCCGCCGGGAAGGTAACGCCACCATCTTCACTTTTAGCGTTGCACCGGCCATCAGCCGCTATCTGATTGAAAAAGGCTCAATCGCCATCGACGGAATCAGCCTGACCATCAGTGCTTTAACCGGAGATAGCTTTTCAGTCACCGTGATTCCCCACTCACTGCAACAGACCACGATGGGGCAAAGAGATCTCGGAGCCATCGTCAATCTCGAAAATGATCTGGTGGCAAAATATATTGAAAAGCTCTTACAACCGAAAACCCAAAGCTCTGATAACCAGGCATCAAAGCTGAATCTGGATTTACTGAAAAAACATGGCTTCGCCTAATTTTTACGTAACTATTCAGCTAACCCGTAAATTCCGGGTACACAATCCCGATTTCCTGCGGAGAATCGGGTTATGTCCCCGGAATTCACTGAAACGCATCAATATATGGTGTTTTTCGACATACACTGAATAGTTACAATTTTACTTTTAACAGGAAAAAAAAATGGTTATTTCACGAATTGAAAATGCACTAAATGAAATTAAAGCCGGAAAGATGGTTATTCTGGTTGATGATGAAGATCGCGAAAATGAGGGCGATCTGGTTATGGCGGCGGAGAAGGTAACGCCTGAGGCGGTCAACTTTATGGCCATGCACGGCCGCGGCCTGATCTGTCTGACCCTAACCGAAGAGCGGGCCGACTTTCTCAACCTGCCGCCGATGGTCTCCGATAACACGGCCCAATTTGGAACCGCCTTTACGGTCTCCATCGAAGCCCGGCGCGGGGTTACGACCGGAATCTCGGCCGCAGATCGCAGCCATACCATCCTCACCGCAATCGACGAACATAGCGGGGCTCACGACCTCGCCCGACCCGGCCATATCTTTCCTTTGCGGGCGCGAAAGGGCGGGGTTCTGGTACGCACCGGCCAAACCGAAGGCTCGGTTGATCTGGCCCGCCTGGCCGGACTTAAGCCGTCCGGTGTCATTTGTGAGATTATGAATGATGACGGCACCATGGCGCGGATGCCGCAGCTGCGCATCTTTGCCGAAAAACATGGCCTCTCAATTATTTCGATAGCCGACCTCATTGAATATCGGATGCGCACCGAATCTCTGGTCAAAAAAGCGGTGCGGGCCCAGCTGCCGACCCGTTTCGGCGAATTTGAAATCATCGTCTATGAAAACAAAATCGATAATTTTGAACATCTGGCCCTGGTAAAAGGTGATCTTTCAGGTGATGAACCGGTTTTGGTTCGGGTTCACTCCGAATGTTTTACCGGTGACACTTTAGGCTCTTTGCGCTGTGATTGCGCCGACCAACTCCATGTCGCCATGCAGCGTATTGAAGAGGAGGGTAGAGGCGCGATTCTCTACATGAGGCAAGAGGGGCGGGGCATCGGCCTGGTCAATAAATTACGGGCTTACTGCCTCCAGGAACATGGCCGCGACACTGTTGAAGCCAACGAAGAACTCGGCTTTAAACCCGACCTTCGCGACTACGGTGTCGGAGCTCAGATGCTGGTCGATTTAGGCTTGAAAAAAATTCGTCTGCTAACCAACAATCCGACCAAAGTTATCGGATTGCAGGGTTATGATATCGAGATCGTCGAGCGGGTTCAACTCGAATGTGAACCGAACGATACCAACATCTGTTACCTGCAGACCAAACGGGAAAAGATGGGCCACCTCCTTGATCAGGTACCGGAACACAAGGAAGACCTTAACACCAATAAGCCGGGAGAGAAAAAATGAGTAATTATTTTGAAGGAATATTAAACCAGTGCAGTGATTTCAAAGTAGCAATCATCAACAGCCGTTTTAACAGTTTCATCTGTGACCGCCTGCAAGACGGCGCTCTTGATGCTTTAAAGCGCCACGGCGTCACCGATGATGCAATCTCGGTCTTTAAAGTTCCCGGCGCTTTCGAGATTCCGTTGGTGGCCAAGAAACTGGCCGCCTCCGGCAAATATGACGGAATTGTCTGCTTAGGCGCCGTCATCCGGGGCGACACCCCGCATTTTGATTTTGTTGCCTCTGAAGTGAGCAAAGGTATCGCCGTAACCTCACTTGAAACCGGCATCCCGATCTCTTTCGGCATCCTCACCACCAACACCATTGAACAGGCGATCGAACGGGCCGGAAGCAAAGCCGGCAACAAGGGCTGGGATGCTACTGTTACCCTGCTCGAAATGATCGACCTGCTGCGCCGGATTTGATGACAAAGTAAACTATTCATCATATTCACTATAAATATACAGCAAATGGTGCGAACGTTGCTTCGCCCACTTCGAAGGGGACACGGCTCAGCCCGCCACGGGCTAAAGCCCGGTCTGGAGGCATGTCCCCACATCAAGGCAACTTGAAGGCGGCACCTAAATAGTTTTCTTTGCCATCGATAGGAAAATTAATATGGCTAACAAACGTCGTAAAGCCCGGGAAGCGGCCCTGCAGATCCTCTATATGGTAGAGATCGGCAAACCCAAAGACCAGTCTCACGCCATTCGCCGTTATTGGGATCATGACTGGGTCGTCGAAAGTGACTGCCACCTCTGCCCCGAAGAGTGTAAAGATCGGGGAAAACCCAAAAGCCGCTTCTCTTCTCCCGTCAATCAACTGGCTGAGAGCCGCTTTACAGAACAACTGATCAATGGCGTCCTCGATAATCTGGAAGAAATCGATCACCAGATTGAAGAACGCTCACATAACTGGAAACTAAATCGCATGTCGTCTATCGACCGCAATATCTTAAGAATTGCCATCTTTGAACTACTTTCCTGCGACGAAATTCCACCCAAGGTCTCAATTAATGAAGCTATCGAGATCGCTAAAACCTACGGCGATAAAAATTCTCCATCCTTTATCAACGGTATTCTTGACCAAATAGAAAAATAGCTCTTGGCATTTCTCAACTGGACAAGCAAAAAGCCCGGTCGATTATCTCGACCGGGCTTTTTTTCGAAACTTCACGTTCTCAATCCTTTTTCGGCGGTGCTTTAATGCCGGCTTTTTTAGCCGAATGGTCGCGGCCTAAGAAGTAGTTCGCCCAGGAAGAGGTGTGGAAGAAATCCCAGTCGGGCGGCGGGACAATCTCGCCGGCAATTTGGCTCTCTTCATTGTAGTTTTTCAGGCGGTCATAGGCTTTAACCCAGATACACTGTTTCTCATTCGGATAGACCTCACACCAACCTTCATAGCTACCGCCGCAAGGCCCGTTACGCTGGTTTTTGGGACATTGCGACATCGGGCAAAGATAGGCAACATCAGTTAAGGCGCAATCACCGCAATCCATGCACTCATAGAAGGCAACCTTGGAGAGATGTTCAAATGAACGAAAAACACCGCTTTCAGCACATTTATCGACCAATTTCCGGGTCAGATTGAACAGCATTCCCCGAGGTTCAAAACAGAGATTGTGGGCCAGCCGCGAAAACTTGTAACTGAAAGGAACTACCGGACGGGCGGTACGCGGAGCCTGGTTTTTACTGTTGAGCAAACCCGCTTCAGCCCTCTTGAAATAGTAAAATCCACCTTTTTGCGGAAGATCAAACTCAGTCATCACGTTTTGCCAATCCGGTGCCAGCTCCTCACCTTTTTCGATCACTTCAACAACATCATCAAAACTCACGCCGAGACCGCTGACATGGACTCCGTCATAGCCCATACCCTTCATAAAGGCATACATTTTAGCGCCCCGTAACAGACGGGCCGCCTTACCTTTATCCTCAGCTTTTCGCTCCCCATCAAGAACCTCGACCAGCTTATCGGTTACGACACAACCGGGAACCATATTTTTGCTCATGACTTTGGCCGCACCAAAGGGCAGGATATAGATATTTCCGATAAAGGGAACATCATAACCCTCTTTCTCTTTTATCTGGATGAGCTCGTGGAATTTACGCGCATCATAACCGGTCTGGGTAATAATAAAGCGAGCTCCGGCGGCGATCTTCTTTTTAAGTTTATAATATTGGAGCATCTGCTCTGATTCAAGCTTTTTAAATTGTGACGCCACCGCACCGGGAAAAAAGTTAGTCGGCTTCAATTTAATCGGCGCTTTCATGCCGGGATACTCTAAGCCCTCATTCATCGTGGTTATCATCTGCAAAACATGAAGAGGATCAAGATCGTAGACCGGACGTGAGCGCCCTTTGAAACCGCTGGCCGGATAGTCACCACTCATAACCAGCAAATTGGCAACCTGGCTCCGTTCGAGTCCATAAAGCAGATTCTCGAGCTCATTACGGCTTTTGTCCTTACAGGTAAAATAGGCCATCGGCTCAATCCCCAATTTTTTGACTTCAGCTCCCATAATCTCAGACGAGATTGAGGGATTGCCGCCGGGATTGTCGGTTATGGTCAGGCAATCTATCTTGTCGTAAGCGGCCGCCTGTTCCGCCTTGCGGATAAAATTATCCTGCGCCTTTTCAAAAGATCCGCGCCCCGGAACAACTTCCCATTCGACCGAAAAACGACTTTTATCCAGTAATGAATCTCTATACTTGTTTTCCATAATTCATTTACCTCTTATCCATAAAAAAACCGCCCCGAAACGCCCGCTAAAATCAAAAGAGGGATCCGGGACGGTTAAAAAATTAAGTTACAGCATATAGCAACGAACATTGCTCCAGGCAGCGGCAAAGCCGCTTGCCGATCTGAGCTGTGTCCCCCTCGAAGCCGGGCGAAGCCAATGTTCGCACCATTTGTAGTGGCTTTAAGGTGATTCGCTGGGCACCTGAATATTATCAGACTATTCAGCGTAACGAGCTTTGTAATCTTCCTGAATCAAGGTTCGACGAACCTGATTCTGCCAGAGACGCGGCGGTTTGACTTCAGTAATTTTATCAACCCGACCCTGCTCGGTCAGACGATTAAAAATATCAGTCCAGGCGCAAGGCGTATCTTTGTCAACTTCGCAACTTCCGTCAATCCGGGTACCGCCGCAAGGACCATTAAAGATCCCTTTTGCACATCGGGTAACCGGACAGATGCCTGCAGTCTCACCCAAGACACACTCACCACAGGTACGACAGTTTTCTTCAAACCAACCAACATTGCGATCAACCCCGCAAAAAACCGTATTCAGAGCCGGGAAAACCGGAATCGAGGTATAACGTTCCGAAACAAACTGCACCCCGGCACCGCAAGCCATCGACAAGATAGCATCATATTTGGGAGCCTTTTCATCAAGATCGACAAAAAAGTCGTAATTACATTGACGCTCAATAACTAAACTGTCAATATTGAGCTCGGGATTCTCTTTTTTGAGTTCCGCATTCAACTGATTGACCTCTTTCTGGCCACCAGCCAAACAGATCGAAGTACAACCACCACAACCAACATTTAATATATTTTTGTAACCCTTGACCATCTCCTTGATCTCTTCAAAGGGCTTTCTCTCAGCTATAATCATTTTTCTCTCCGCTATTCGCTATTAGCTATTAGTGTATAGATAAAAATTTTCTGATTACTTAGTGATAACATGACAGCCGCCGCAAGTGCGCGGGCCGGTTTTCGCACCTTTTTTTGCATTCTTGGTGTGACAGCCGGTACACATCAGGTGAAAAGCCGAGCGTAACTGAACCCTGGCTTCCCAAGTGTGACAAGAGGCACAGCGAATATCAGCATTACCCTCTTCCAGGCTATCTTCATCGAGAACATTCTCACCTTTCTCATAGCGATGATGGCAATCAAGGCACTCCAGACTATCACAATGAAGCTCATGCGGGAACGTCACCGGGGAGCGTTTCTTATGTTTAAAAGCTTCACTATTATCTAAGACTATCTTTTCCGGCTGAGCCCAGCTTGCGGTAACCCAGACCGCCGCCAGCATGACTCCAACCAGTACTATTATTAAGCTCTTTTTTTTCATTGAACCCATCTCCTTTGCCGTTATAACCAGCTTTCGCCTTCGTCAAGTTTGGGAAAGACATCCTGAGAGCGACAGATACTCCGCGTAAAATCTATCATCCTCGGAATGTCGATCCCGATCGGACAGTAACAGCGATGGCAAAGAACACAGTTATTCCACACCATCCCCTTGATCCCTTCGAGGAATTCGTGGTCAACATTACCATTCTTCTTGTAAAGTTTACCGAGTGAGTTAATTACCTTGTAAGAAGGCATATATTGAGGATCACCATCATGGGACATATACAAAAAACAGCTTTCAGCACAGATACTGCAATGAACACAGTAATTTAAGATACGCTTCATCTCAGGTGCTTTCTTCTCGAGCATCTTTGAGATTTCAGCCCTGTCCACTGCTCTCTTTTCTTGATCGGACATTGATCTTCTCCTTATTTGGCTTGATTGTAGGACCAGACTCTGGTTCCGGATCCCAAACAATGCTCATAGTTCATCAGATAGCGATAGAGGAACAGAAGGAGTCCATGTTTGAGTTTAGTAAAAGGAATCGCCATCAACATCAGTTCACCAGCCAGAATATGGAGAATCAGAATGGTATCGTAATCGAGCCATTGTTGCGTGGCCATGTAACCGGTGATAAAAGGAGCGACGACGATCGCCAAAATAATAAAATCATAAAGTGAGGTGATGGCCCTTACCCGGCGCACTAAAACCCGCCGCAATAAGAAAAACACCCCGCCCAAAATTACCAGCAGAGTCAAAACGTCAGCCACCATCTCGGGAAAGACAAAAAGACTGAAACCGGTTGACTCTTCGAGCAGCACATTGTGACCCAAAAGAAAGATCGGCAACATGATCAGAAAAACATGAAAAATCGTGGTCACCACAGCCATCACCGGGTGAACCCCAAAAAAACTATTACTTATATCCGCCAAACTAAGCGTTTTGGGCAATTCCACTTTGCCAAGAACAGAGGCGGGTGGTCGCACCACCTCCTGAATCTTGGTGTCTGCGAGAAACTGCCGCGCCTGGTAGATAAGCCCCAGTCCAAAAACAACTAAGGCGACCCACACCAGCGGTCCGCTTACAAGACCATAAATATCCATTGATCCCTCCTGATTTAAGGTACGGAAACAGAGTTTTCAGCAAAACCCTGATTGGTAAAAAACCGGTTCGTAAAAAGTGAGCTACTCAAATACAGGCCGAGGCAGCATGTTAGCTCTTTCAGCAATCTCCGGCACTTTATGCTCCCACTCAATCGGCATCAAGTGAACCCCGGCTATACCTTTAGTCTCTTTGAACTCGGCAATCTGCTCACAGGCAATCTTAATTCCCTCATCCGCAACCTGTTTCTTCTCAACCCCCTGCAGGCGTTTAATAATCCAATCAGGGACATCCATTCCGGGAACATTATTTTTCATATATTTCGCCATACCGACACTCTTCATTGGTGTAACTCCTGGCAAAATATAAACTTTTTCCG
>JAYEGS010000060.1:0-22044 GCA_034659215.1 Pseudomonadota bacterium
CAAAGGCACAGTGAACACAGCAGTAATCAAACTCGATCCCCTGGCCGATACGGTTAGGGCCGCCGCCTAAGATAATAATCTTTTTTTGCTGCGTCGGCCGGGTCTCATCTTCGGATTCATAGGTTGAATAAAAATAGGGCGTATAAGCCTCAAATTCAGCCGCACAGGTATCAACCCTTTTATAGACCGGCAGAACCTTTTTCGCGATACGCTGTTCTCTGACCGCCTCTTCTGAACAGTTAAGTCGGCCCGCCAGAAATTTATCGGCAAAGCCCAACTCTTTGGCACGCCGCAACCGGCTTTCGGAAAGCTTGTTTATGTTGACCCCCGCCAAATCCTCCTCAAACTCGACAAGCTCGCGAATATTGTTGAGAAACCAGGGGTCAATACCGGTCATCTCGTAGATGGTTTCGATATCAAACCCTAAGCGCAGGGCGTCGGCGATATACCAGAGACGTTCCGGTCCCGGTACCCGTAAACGTTCCTCAACCAAATCGATAACCTCTTGATCGGTTTTAATATAGGCCGCGGCCGCAAATTGGCGCTCAAAACCATAAGAGTCAAGTTCCATCGAGCGGATCGCTTTCTGGAACGACTCTTTAAAGGTTCGGCCAATGGCCATCGCCTCACCAACCGATTTCATCTGAGTCGTTAACGTGGTATCGGCCTGAGGAAATTTTTCAAATGTAAAACGTGGAATTTTGGTGACCACGTAGTCGATGGAGGGCTCAAAACAGGCCGGGGTCTCACGCGTAATATCATTGGGAATCTCATCCAGAGTAAAACCGACCGCCAATTTGGCGGCGATTTTAGCAATCGGAAAACCGGTAGCCTTGGAGGCCAGGGCTGAGCTCCGGGAGACCCGGGGATTCATCTCGATTACGACCAGGCGGCCGTTTTTGGGGTCAACCCCGAACTGAACATTGGAGCCGCCGGTCGCAACCCCGATTTCACGCATGATGGCAAGGGCCGCATCGCGCATGATCTGATACTCTTTATCGGTCAAAGTCTGGGCCGGAGCTACCGTAATACTGTCGCCGGTATGAATCCCCATAGCATCGAAGTTCTCGATCGAACAGACAATAACAACATTGTCTTTATGATCACGCATGACTTCGAGTTCATACTCTTTCCAACCGACAATCGACTCTTCGATCAAAATTTCATGCACCGGGCTGATCTCCAGGCCCCGTTTGACATACCTCTCAAAATCCTCAACGTTATAGGCGATATTGCCGCCGCTGCCGCCCATCGTAAATGAGGGTCTGAGAATCGCCGGAAAACCGATCTTATCGAGGATTTTCCAACCATCATCAAGGCTTTTCGCAACCCCGCTTAAAGGCTGGTCGAGACCGATATTATCCATCGCATCTTTAAAAAGCTGACGATCTTCAGCTTTCTTGATTGACTCAAGCGACGCCCCGATCATCTCGACCCCATATTTTTCCAGAGTCCCGTTCTCGGCCAGGGCGATACCGATATTCAAAGCGGTCTGCCCGCCTAAAGTCGGCAGCAGAGCATCGGGTCGCTCCAGAGCAACGATGCGCCCCACGGTCTCCGGCGTCAAAGGTTCGATATAGGTACGATCGGCAAATTCGGGATCGGTCATAATCGTTGCCGGATTACTGTTAACCAGCACGACCTCGTAGCCCTCCTCTTTCAGCGCCTTACAGGCTTGAGTTCCAGAGTAGTCAAATTCGCAGGCCTGACCGATGACAATCGGCCCCGAGCCTATCAGCATTATTTTTTTTATATCAGTACGTTTCGGCAAATCATCAATCCTGTTGACAATGAAATTGTTTTACGATTATAAGTTCAGCCATGAAATCACTTTTTCTGGCTGATGCCCATTTGCGAGATCCCGAAGATCAAGCTTATCGTGACCTGCTCACTTTCCTGCAAGAGCTCCCCGACGACCTTGACAACCTCTTTATCTTAGGCGATTTTTTCGATTTCTGGCATGGTTTCAAAGATGTTGTTTTCAGCGCTTATGTGCCGATTTTAGCCGCCCTTGAGGAGATTTCCGCCAAAGGAATTAAAATCAGTTTTTTCGCCGGCAATCACGAGATCTCTTTTGGTTCTTATCTTGAAAGCTTAGGATCATGCTATGAAAACCGGGCCATCGTAGAGCTCGACGGTCAAAATGTCTATCTCGCCCATGGTGACCGCCTCAATCCCGATGACCACATCTACCGTATCTGGCGCACTTTACTTCGCAATTCCTTGACTTTAAAGATAATCAACAGCCTGCCCGCCTCTCTGACTTGGAAGATCGCCAGCCGTCTCTCGCACGGCAGCCGGAGCTACAATGGCACTAAAAAGATCATTCCGACTCAAGTTTTAACCAGTTGCGCCAAACTCCTGGAAAGTGGTATCTCGGCCCTGATTATCGGCCATTTTCATCAGGCCGACCAAGAAATTTTTATCACCAAACAAGGCCCCAAACCCCTCTACCTGCTCGGCGGCTGGATCAACGATCGCTCCTATCTTATTTTAGAGGATGGTCAATTCACTTTTCACAATTATCGTCAATAAGCTTCCTAAACCGCTTGAACAGATAGGCGGAGTCGTGCGGGCCGGGAGAGCTCTCGGGGTGATATTGAAAAGAGAAGAGCGGATAACGGCGATGGCGCAAGCCTTCGACCGTCTGATCATTGAGATTAATATGGGTCACTTCAATATCATCACCTAAAGAGTCGACATCAACACAAAATCCGTGATTTTGCGCCGTAATCTCGACCTCTCTGGTAGTCAGATCCATAACCGGATGATTGCTGCCATGATGACCGAATTTTAATTTGTAGGTTTTCCCGCCCAGAGCCTGTCCCAGAATCTGGTGTCCAAGGCAAATACCGCAGATCGGCAAGCGCCCGACCAGACGTTGCACCTCATTGACAATCCCCCCTAAAGCCGCCGGATCACCGGGACCATTAGAGAGAAAAAGAGCATCCGGTTTAAGCTCTAAAACCGCACTCGCCGGAGTTCCCGCCGGGACTACCGTAACCTGACAGCCAACCTCTTTTAAGAGCCGCAGGATATTGTACTTGACGCCAAAATCATAGACCACAACCCGGCGCTCAACCCGCTCGCCATCCCGGTAACCGTGCGCCAAATCCCAAGGTTCCTGACTCCACTCATAACCTTGGTCGACCGTAACCCCATCAACCAGATTGACCCCTTCAATACCAGGCCATTTTTTGAGCTTTTCCATCAGGGATTCGGGATCAAAATCTTCAGTGCTGATAATCCCGGGTAGAGCCCCGGCCTCGCGGATATGGCGGGTCAAGGCTCTGGTATCGATTCCTTCGAGACCAATAACCCCATCGCGAGCCATAAGCTCCGCCATCTCACTTTGACTGCGCCAACTGCTCGGAAAAGAACAGTACTCTTTGACGATAAAGGCGGAAAGAAAACATTTCCGCGATTCGGCATCATCATCATTGACCCCATAGTTGCCCATTTGCGGATAGGTCATAAGCACCATCTGGCCAAAATAGGAGGGGTCACTCAAAACTTCCTGATAACCGGATAGGCTGGTATTAAAAACCACTTCCGCCGCAACCTCGCCGGCCGCGCCAAAAGCCCGACCCGTAAAAAGGGTGCCGTCTTCAAGTAAGAGAACCGCTTTGCTGCCCCGTTTAATCATTTTTGTCATTGTTTATTTATATCCTTACAAACTGAAAACTACTTGGCCGTCGACAATTGTCTTTATGACCCGGCCTTTTAGGTGCCAGCCGGCAAATGGTGTATTGCGGGCTATAGAATAAAATTTATCGGGATCGACCGCCCATTCACGTTCGGGATCAACGATCATCAGGTCAGCCGCCATACCCGGAGCCAAACTGCCCCGATCTTTGAGCCCTAAAATAGCGGCGGGTTCACAACTCATTCTGGCCGCCACCTGCAAAGGTGTCAGCACCCCCTCTTGCACCAAACGCAAAGCCAGAGAGAGCGCCGTTTCCAGACCGACGACGCCAAAGGGGGCCAAACCATACTCAACCGCTTTCTCGGTCGCCTCATGCGGGGCGTGATCGGTGGCGATTGCATCAATAATACCTGCCGCCAGAGCTTCCCGCAAGGCCGCAACATCCTCGGCCGCCCGCAACGGCGGGCTCATCTTGGTATTAGTATTGTAACAGAGCATTGAAGGTTTAAGATTTTCATCAAGTGGTTCCCGATATTCCAGATCGACCACGGCCCGTTCATCGAGAAAAAGATGATGGGGCGTCGCTTCAGCCGTAACCTTAACGCCGCGCGCTTTCGCCGCTTTAACCAGTTCAACCCCGCCTCGGGTACTCAAGTGACAGATATGAACCGGAACTTTCAAGTATTCAGCCAACATAATGGTTCGGGCGATATCAACTTCTTCGGCCAGAGTCGGAATCCCGGTTAAACCATGAGCGGCGGAAATCATTCCTTCATGGATAACTCCATCAGCAAAGAGGGCGTTATCCTGACAGTGACAAAAGAGGGGTTTTTCAAATAGTGAGGCATACTCTAAAGCATGACGCAGAAGTTTGGAGTTGGGTACGGTTTTACCATCATCAGAGAAAGCCACGGCCCCGGCGGCGACCAGATCGCCCATCTCAACTAAAACTTCGCCCAACATCCCCTGACTGATTGCCGCAATCGGCAAAACTTTAGCCGGCGCGAGACGCGCCTGTTCAAGAATAAATCGGGTTACGGCGGCACTGTCATTAATCGGATTGGTGTTGGCCATACAGGCGATTGAAGTAAAACCCCCGGCCACCGCAGCCCGGGCTCCGCTTAAAATCGTCTCCTTATATTCATAGCCCGGTTCGCGCAAGTGAACATGGAGATCGATGGCTCCGGGCAGCACCCATAAGCCGTTAAGATCAACAACTTGATCAGCGGCAACATCCAGGTTCGGCGCAACCTCTGCAACCTTACCATTAAGCAGAAAGATATCAAAATTGCCGTCGAGATTTTGTCCGGCATCGATAAGACGACCGTTTTTCAACAAGATCGAGGAAAGTTTTTCACTCATGCGCCTTGACCTCCCAACATGAACAGAACCGCCATCCGCAAGGCAACGCCGTTGCTGACCTGATTAAGAATCACCGCGTGCTCGCCGTCAGCCACCTCTGAGGTGATCTCAACCCCGCGATTCATGGGCCCTGGATGCATAACAATAGCATCAGGACGAGCCAGGTTCAGACGCCGGCGATTAAGACCAAAGATCCTGGCATAATCACGAATTGAGGGAAAGAGAAGCCGATCTTGACGTTCAAGTTGAATTCTCAACATCATCACAACATCGGCACCGTCTAAAGCCTCTTCCGGCCGCCGACAAATTTGAATCCCGGCAATATTTTCTAAGCCTCGGGGCAGCATCGTCGGCGGGGCACAGACCCTGACCGTGACTCCTAAAGTAATTAAAGCCCAGATATTTGAACGAGCCACCCGGCTGTGAGCGATATCACCAATAATAGCTACGGTCAGGCCGGGTTCCAGCTTTTTATGCTCCGCAATCGTCAAAAGATCGAGCAGCGCCTGCGTCGGATGTTCATTGGCACCATCACCGGCGTTGACCACACTGGCCCCGATACGCCCGGCAATCAAATGAGCTGCACCGACATGTCCATGACGAATTACAACAATATCAGGGGCCATGGCCTGAATATTATCCACCGTATCGATCAGGCTTTCGCCCTTAACTACACTACTCGTTGAAGCACTCATATTAACCGCATCAGCGCTTAAACGTTTAGCCGCAATCTCAAAAGAGGTTCGGGTTCGCGTACTCGGTTCAAAAAAGAGATTTACAACCGTTTTACCACGCAGAGCCGGCACCTTTTTCAGAGGTCGTTCGGCAATCTCCTTGAAAGATTCGGCACTTTCAAGCAAGCTTTTGATCTCAACCGCTAACAGGTCTCGGGTACCCAGTAGATCTTTACGTTTAAATCCCATCTTGCCTACTCTCCCCCGGAAGAAGAAACAGAAACCAAAGAGCGTGGAGTGACGGTCACCTGATCAAATCCGTCACTCTCTTCGACCCGCACCATAACCCGATCCTGCGGCGAAGCCGGAACCCCGACCCCAACATAATCTGCCGCAATCGGCAGCTCTCGACAACCTCGATCAACCAGCACCGCCAGTTGAATGCTTTGCGGCCGGCCAAAATCGATCAGACCTTCCATGGCCGCCCGCACCGTCCGCCCGGTATAAAGCACATCATCGACCAAAACCACGGTTGCACCGTCGAGACAAAAAGGGATCTCGGTTTTTCGTACAATTGGATGATGGGTGGCGTGCGAAAGATCATCGCGATAGAGGGTAATATCAAGGATCCCTAAAGGTAACTCCTGACCCGTGGTTTCACTGACAATCTTCTGTAAACGCCGGGCTAAACAGACTCCTCGGGTCAAAATCCCGACCAAGGCCAGTTTCTGACACCCCTTATTACGATCCATAATTTCAGCCGCAACCCGGGCCATCAACCGATCCATCTCCTGCGAGTCACATACTCTGTTCTCATTCATGGACATTGCTCTCTATCCGGTAATAGTCGCTAACGATTTCTCTATCCTGATTACTTTATCAAGATGAGTCAGCTCAAGCAGAGCCGCAACATCATGGTTGGGTGCCGCCAGAGCCAGAGATGACTGCCGTTCGTTGAGAAATTTGTAGAGACTAAAAATTGCTCCGAGCCCGGAGGAATCGATGGCCGTCACCGTGGAGAGATCAAAAACCAAATCACATCCGGGATGTTTATCAAGCTCGGCTATCACCTGTTGACGCAACTGGTCACGAATCAACAGATTGATCATTCCCGTATAACGTACAATCAACCAACTCCCACTTTCACTGAATTCAAGATCAATTGCCTCGGCCATTGCAAACCTCCAAAAACCTAGTGTATCAGTTGCCCAATCCTTTTAAAACGTATCTTTTCAGCTACGTTATTAGTCAATCTATCCCACGACCAATAGAGAATCAGGGCTTTTCCTTTTATCTGATCAAAGGGGACAAAGCCCCAGAAACGACTGTCATAACTACGATCCCGATTGTCGCCCATGACCAGAACATGCTCCGGCGGAACCACGACCGGACCGAAATTGTCACGCGGCACCAGGCCGGTAACCGCGGCATCGCGATAGACGCCATGCGGATCATCCCAAAGGTTACCATTAATATATATCTTTTTCCGACGAATTTCAACTGTATCGCCGGGGCCTCCAACCACCCGCTTGATAAAATCTTTACTTTTATCTTTGGGAAAGACAAAAACGACAATATCACCGCGCTGCGGCTCCTTATAAATAAGGAACTTACGGTCGACAAAGGGCAGTTTGATGCCATAAATAAATTTATTGACAAGCAGATGATCTCCGACCAACAAGGTCGGCTCCATCGAACCGGAAGGAATCTTAAAGGCTTGAACAACAAAAGCGCGAATGAAAAGGGCAATCAGGATGGCGATGACAATCGATTCAGCATACTCGCGAATCACGCTACCCTTACTTTTTTTTGATTTAATATCTTTATCTTTTTTAGCCAAAATGTTTATTTCCAATTAATTATCAATGTTTAAAATTGCGAGAAATGCGTCTTGAGGCAGTTCAACTTTACCCACCCGTTTCATCCGTTTTTTACCGGCTTTCTGTTTTTCCAGCAATTTCCGCTTTCGGGTAATGTCGCCGCCATAACATTTAGCGGTAACATTTTTGCGCAAAGCTTTGACCGTTGTTCGAGCCACCACTTTGGTGCCGATTGCGGCCTGGATCGCGACCTCAAACATCTGCCGGGGAATCAGCTCTTTCATTTTGACCGCAAGATCACGACCACGATCAAAAGAGCACTCCTGATGGACAATCATCGAGAGCGCATCAACCAACTCCCCATTGATCATGATATCGAGTTTTACGAGGTTGGCATGGCGGTGACCACAAGGTTCATAATCGAGCGAAGCGTAGCCTCGGGTCAACGATTTGAGACGATCATAAAAATCGAGAACGATCTCATTTAAAGGGAGATCGTAGATAATCATAGCCCGGGTCTCATCCAAATATTTAACCTCTTGCTGAGTCCCCCGTTTATCTTCACAGAGTTTCATGATATTGCCGATATACTCATTGGGAACATGGATCGAAGCCCGGACCATGGGTTCGCCAATATTACTTATATCACCCGCCGGCGGCATGCTGCTCGGATTATCAATATCAATTGTTGTGCCGTCCTTCAGCTCGATTTTGTAGATTACCGTCGGTGAAGTTGTAATCAGGTCGAGCTGATATTCACGTTCGAGGCGCTCCTGAATAATCTCCATATGGAGCAAGCCAAGAAAACCGCAACGAAAACCAAAACCTAAAGCCGTTGAGGTTTCCGGCTGGAAAGTAAAGGAGGCATCATTGAGCCGAAGTTTGGCCAGCGCATCCCTTAAAGGCTCATACTGAATTGAATCGGTCGGATAGAGACCACTGAAAACCATCGGCTGAGCTTCTTTAAAACCGGGAAAGGGAGTCGCGGTCGCCTCTTTGAAGCCGGTTATCGTATCTCCGACTTTACAATCAGCCACGGTTTTGATACCGGCAATAACAAAGCCGACTTCACCAACTTCAAGGATTTTTGTATCAACCATGGTCGGACGCATTTTCCCGACCCGCAGAACCTCAAATTCACGTTCGGTCGACATCATCTTGATCTTCATACCGGGCTTGATCACCCCATCAAAGATCCGAACCAGAGCAATTACCCCCTGATAAGCATCAAACCAGGAGTCAAAAATCATCGCCTTTAATGGAGCATCCAGCTCACCTTCCGGGGCCGGAATACGCTCAACCACAGCCTCAAGAAAATCATCAATGCCGACCCCGGTTTTAGCACTGATCAAAAGTGCATCTTCGGTATCAAGCCCGATCACCTCTTCAATCTGGCGTTTGATCCGCTCGGGTTCGGCTACCGGGAGATCGATTTTGTTCAAGACCGGAATAATCTCCAGATCGGCATCCAGAGCATGGTAAACATTGGCCAGGGTTTGGGCTTCAACCCCTTGCGCCGCATCGACCACCAGTACCGCCCCTTCAGTGGCGGCCAAACTACGCGATACTTCATAGGAAAAATCGACATGCCCGGGCGTGTCAATCATGTTGAGCTGATAGAGCTGACCATCATTAGCTTTATAGTCGAGACAAACCGATTGCGCCTTGATCGTAATCCCGCGCTCACGTTCAATATCCATCGTATCTAAAAGCTGCGCCTTCATCTCACGAGCAGTAACCGCCCCGGTCACCTCAAGCAGACGATCAGCGAGCGTCGATTTACCGTGATCGATATGAGCAATAATAGAAAAATTCCGGATATTTTTTTGAGAAGAAGCCATATACTTTTAGACCAAAACCTGTATACAAAAAAAGACGCAACGCGCCTGATTGACTAAATTAAATTATGACAGCAGCCATTACTGTTTGACTATCATGGGATCATAACTGTAAGATTTTAGTTCCCGCTGGTAGCGTTCGGCCTCTCCCAGATCTTTGATATTACTGATTTTCACCCGATACCAAGTACCTTTACCAGCTACTTGAACCGCTTCAATCTCGACTCCAGGGTAGGTTTTCATCAATTTACTGCGCACCAGACGAGCTTTGATCTCTTGCGCCAGAGAACAAATTCTGACCTCCCAGCCGGCGCCGGTTTTCGGTAACCGCTTTTCACTTTTCAGCGCCCCGGAAGGCGTTTTTTTCTTTTCGACTATCGGAGTGGTTTTGGTTCTAATGGCCGAACCGCCACTCTCTGTCGGCTTATCAGCTAAAGAGTTGTAAAAAGTCAGATCAAGCTCCTTCTTTGGTGGATCGGCAAGCTGGGTTGAAGTTTCATTCGGCGACGGCAATTTACAAACCCCGCCGGGGCAGGCATCTGAATGAGCCCCGGAAGAAGACGACCCCCACTTAAGCGGCTCACTGCCGGGCATCTGCATAACCGCAACATCCGTCGGCCGGGCCTCTTCAACCATCGCCTGATTGGCACTATGCCAACGCTGATAGGATTCATTCTCCGGCAGTTTCAAACCGACCAGAACCCCGACGCCGAAAGCCACGAAGAGAAAAACAAATAAGACAGTAATATTTTTTAACTGTTCAAGCATAGTTTTTACATCTTTTCCAGGGCTGAGACCCCTAAAAGAGTCAGGCAGATCTTGATCACCTGACGAATTGCGCCAACCAGCAGAAGCCGGTCACCGGAAACCTGCAGATCATCGGTTATCACCTTGTTACGATTATAATAAGAGTGCAGCTGGGCCGCGAGTTCGTCAAGGTAATAGGTAATTCGATGGGGCTCAAGCGTGCGTGCGGCACTCTCTAGAAGAGCCGTAAAATTATCCAGTTTTTTAATCAGATCAAGTTCTTCAGGAAGCGTCAAGGAGGCCGCAAAAGAGGATTTATCGCAATTGGGCTTAACTCCTTCCTCCTCGGCCCTTCTTAAAATACTACATATCCTGGCGTGGGCATACTGGGCGTAATAGACAGGATTGTCATTATTTTTAGATTTGGCCAGTTCGAGGTCAAAATCTAATTGACTATCGGAGCGTCGCGTCAAGAAGAAATAACGAGCCGCATCTTTGCCCACCTCGCGGACAACCTCCTCAAGCGTAATAAATTGACCCGACCGAGTCGACATCGCCACCGGAACTCCACTCCGTGAAAGACTAACCAACTGAACTAAAATTGCGGCAAAGCTCTCCGGTTCATGACCCAAAGCCTCAATTGCGGCTTTGAGACGGGGCACATATCCGTGATGATCGGCTCCCCAGACATCAATCAGAAGATCGTAACCACGCTCATATTTTTCCCGGTGATAGGCAATATCGGAAGCGAAATAGGTTTTCACACCATTGGCCCGAACTACGACCCGATCTTTTTCATCACCGAAACGAGACGAGGCAAACCAGATCGCCCCCTCCTCTTCGTAAAGCACCTCTTTTTTCTTGAGATCGGCCAACGCATCATCAACCAGGCCCGAAGTAAAAAACTTCTTTTCACTGGTCCAGTGCTCAAACCCAACCCCGAAAAGATCGAGGTCGTCACGAATGCCGGCAAGAATGGCATCAGCCGCGAATTTAGTAAAAAACTCTAACCCGGCATCATCCTCTTCATCGATATTTGCGGCCGCCAGCTCAGCCCCCTGATCGGCAAGAAGCTCTTTTGCCAAACCCAAAAGGTAGTCCCCTTGATAGTAACCTTCGGGAATCTCCCCCTGGCGCTGCCCCTGAAGTTCCAGGTAACGCCAACGCAATGAACGGCCAAGAACCATCATCTGGTTACCGGCATCATTAACATAATACTCACGGTCAACGGAAAAACCGGCCCAAGTCAGAAGTCGGGCCAGAACATCACCAACCGCCGCCCCGCGACCATGCCCGATATGCAGCGGTCCGGTCGGATTGGCACTGACAAATTCAACCAGAACCCGCCGCCCCTGCCCATAATCAAGTTGGGCAAAGTCCGCTCCCGACTCAATAATCTCCTGCAAGCGCTGGTGCCAGCAGGGAAACGTCAATCTCATATTAATAAAACCGGGACCGGCAATCGTCACTTCGGCCAGATCGGTCTCTTTATCGAGTTCATCCTTAAGAGCTGCGCCAATCTTCCGCGGGTTATCTTTCCAGCGCCCGGCCAATTGCATGGCAATATTTGAAGAGAAATCACCAAAAGCTTTTTCACGCGGCAACTCAATACCGATCTCCGGCAGCTCCACACCCTCAAAACCACGCGCTGCGGCTACCGCCGCAACCGCTTTCTCGACATATTTTATAACTTTTTTCTTCATCGACAACCGGTCTCTTACCCTTAATCTGAACACAAAAATACCCCCGGCGCGAACCAGAGGCCATCACTATCACTAATCAACAAGCATAAGAGTAATATTAGTCAGTCGCACTATAATTGTCAAGCAAAACCAATTCGAACCTATCCCCCGATTATAGCAACTAACGACCCTCGAAGACAAAAAGTATCTCGTTATCACGGATCATATGGAGTTCGCGACGAACGACAAGTTCCTGGTAACGGGAATCACCTTGCAAAAGACGAATTTTGTCGCCTAAATGCTGGTTTTCAACCTTAAGCTCCAGATTGTGTCGACCAAGACGATCGATTTCACTCTCAACCGTTCTTAAAGCCCGGGATCCACGACTGCCAAACCAGGTAAGCCAGGCAAAATAGACAATAACAATCAACAACAGTCCAGAGATCATATGCTTCATCGAGACACCCGAAAAAGGATGTTGACGGTTCCCCATTGCTCCTGCTGCGGAAGCTCGGATGCAAGGATGGAAAAACGCCACTGCTGTAAATAACGCTCGGCCACATTGACAAGTTCAAGATCACCAATCTTTAAGGTTTCGACCCGACTGACGCTGCCATCGGGCCGCACCCAAAAACGAAAACCGACAGTAACATCTTTGGCCAGAGAGACCTTCGGCAGAGCCGGCCGAAAGAGGACTTGCCGGCTCCTGGCCACCGGCCCGCTTAAACCAAAATCGGAAGCAATCGGTTTTTTTACAGGAGTTTCGATCTTGAGCAGTGATTTCCGACCGGAAGACGAGAGCAATCCCTCGACCAAAGATCCGGATGCAGAGGCAGGTTTTACCAGAGTTCCGCCAAGACGCCGCCCGCGCAACCTACCGGCCGGTTTATTACCCAAGCGCCCGAGAAGTTCTTGCGAACGAACTAATAACACCGTTTCCGGCAAAGGAAGTGCTTTAAGGGTTGATTTGCCCGGCGGCGACAGCTCCGGGAGCTTAATCGGAGCCGGCGGTGACAGCGGTGCATCACCAAGAGCGAAAAGCTCTTCCAGGCGGTGATCAATCAAGGCAGAAACATGCTCATCAGCCAGCAAAGATAAAGGTTTTTCAGCCGGAGGAGGCTTAGGCTTGGGCTTCGGCTCAGGTCTGACTTCCGGATCAACCAGTAAAACCTCAATTTCAGTCTCCTCCAGCAACCCTAAACGATTTATGTGGATATTGAAAAGCCTGGTCAAATCCGGCAAGACCACAATCAAAGCGACATGCAGAAGAATGGAGATGACCAGAAAGTAAAGCAGGACAACCGGCCTATAGCGTGGTGTGGACAGCAACATCACCTCTTTTATTAGTCGTCAGCGACCGGTTTTCATGTCGTCAGGGATAAATGACAACTAGCTACTGACAACTAACTCCTAGGAGCCTGCCCGGCGAAGCCGGAACTTACTCGTCGTTGGGTTGGGTCGCAATTGCCAATTTATTCAAACCGGCACTTTTAGCGGCATCCATAACCTTGACCACGAGACCGTGATAGACTTTTTTATCAGCTTCGATCACGACCAGAGCCTCATCTCCGTGCTCTTTTCCCACGGTCTTAAATTTTTCCCGCAACTGCTCAAGAGAAAGTTTTTTTCCTTCAAGAAAAATCCGCCCGCCGGGCTCAACCGCCACTCGCAATGTGGTTTTCTTCTTTTTCACCTGTTCAGCCGTGGCTTTCGGCAGATCAATCTTGATTCCGGGGTTAACCGAAAGACTGGTGGAGAGCATAAAGAAGATCAGCAAGAGAAAAACGACATCGACCAGCGGGGTCATATCGAGCTGCACATCATCCCGACTGCGAGTTTGAAAACGCATAAGCTGCTACCTTCACTCCTTTTCCTGATCCATAAGATCAAGAATCTCGATTGAAGCCCGTTCCATGCGCAGAATCCGCTTATCAACCCGGGAACGCAGAAACTTATAGAAGACAAAGGCGGGAATCGCCACGGTCAAACCGGCAGCCGTCGTTATCAAAGCCTCAGAGATGCCGCCGGCCAACATCTGGGGATTACCGATACCGGCATTCGAAATCACAGTAAATGCCTTAATCATACCGGTGACCGTACCGAGAAGACCGAGCAGGGGAGCGATCCCGGCAATGGTGCCGAGAATGGTCAGAAAACGCTCAAGCGTCGCCGCTTCGAGACGACCAACATCTTCAATCGCCTCTTTGACCTGCTGACGCGATTTATTATGACGCGAGATACCGGCCATCAAAACCCGGGCAATCGAGGAATTATTGAGACGACACTGAGTCAAAGCATCTTCCATCCGCGCCTGGCGAACCAGATCACTAACCTCAATAATAAATTTATCCGGAATTACCCGGCTCCGACGCAAAGCAAAGAGACGCTCAAAAAAGATTGCCAGAGTAAGAACCGAACAGAACATAATCGGGTACATCAGATACCCGCCCTTCATAACAAACTGATACATCAATCAACCTCATTCCAGTAAAAAATAATAATCTTCCCTGGCAATTCTATCTTGCTCCGGCATTTTCGGCAACAAGTTTTTTTAACTCTTTTTGCTGAGTCGGCGTCAGGGTCATGGTTTTTAACTTTTCCGTCATTTTTTTTACGGTTTGCGCATCCTTCTTATTAAGAGCTAACCGCACCACTGCAAGCAGAGCCTCGGCAACCAGTTTTTTTTGTTCCGGGTAGAGATAACTCAAACGCAGATAAGCTTGCTGCGCCGCCTCAAGTCGGCCCGCCTTTTCCAGCACTGCCGCCCGGGCCAAAGCCGCCACAGAGGCCTCGGCCGGAAGCGGATTTTTAACCGCCTTGTCGTAAAAAAAGAGGGCTTCATCGAACTCGCCCTGCTCGGTAAAGAGCGCCCCGAGACCGGCAAAAGCAACAAAAGCGGCATGATCACTGCGGCGCGTGTCAATAACTGACAGATACCGGCTTCGCGCTTTGGAAAAATCTCCCTGCTGCTGATAAATTTGGGCCAAGAGCAAGGTCATCTGCCTTTTGAGATCGGGATCGGGGCAAACCTCCGGTAAGCCGACCAAGGTTGCCAGAGCTCTATCAAAATCGTTGTCGGCAAAGGCCGAACGGGCCAGATACAATCGGCAGTCACACTCATATTTACTGAAAGGGAAACGCTCAAGCAAGCGCCGACAATCTTCTCGGGCCTCTTTTTGACGACCGTTTTCCAGATCAAGCTTAAAGTGCCGATAGGTAGCCTCAAGCCTTAGATCCCTGGCGTAATCACCTTCTCCCATCTGTTTAAGAAGAACCAAAAGATCGGTCTGACGCCCCTGCCGCTGGTAAAGATCGGCCAGCAGCAACATCAACGGCACGGTATAGGATGAGTCCGGAAAACGGCCAATAAAATTTTTTACCTCAATCTCAAGATAGTCAAATTTATCCTGATTGTAGGCCAGCAGTAACATCCCGTAACTCGCCTTTTCATCAATTGAACCACCGGGATAAGTATGTTTAGCCTTAAGATAGACGAGCTGGGCTTTTAGATATTCCCCCAAATTAAAGTGACTCTCCCCCATCCGGATCAAGGCCCGACCACAGACTTCATCTCCGGGATAGTCGTCGATTAAGCGCTGGTAGGTGATGATCGCCTGCGAAAACTTTTCCAGACTGAAAAAACTCTCCCCGAGATTGTAGAGAATCTCCGCCTGAAGAGCGGCATCGTTTGCGCTTTCAGAAGAGAGAAGGTCATCGAAAATGGTGGCGGCCTCTTCAAACTCCCCTTGCCTGAGAGCAATCAAGCCTTTATAGTTTTGCGCCCGAACCAGAAAAGGACTCTGCGGCCAACGCTCAACAAAGAGCCTCAGGGCGGCTTCGGATTCCAGGTCACGATGCAGGTTAAAGAGCGCTTCGGCCCGATTGATTTCCGCATTTTGAATAATAAGTTTTGCTTTTCCGGTCTCTTCTGCCCACTTCATATAGACGGAAAAATCATTGACGGCCCGATCAAATTCACTATTTTGCAACGCCGCCCAAGCCCGCTCGTAGAGGAGATCGGCCCGCTCTGAGTGATCACAATTAACCGGCAATGACAAAAGGATACTCAAGGTTTGAGGGAATTTTTCAAGACGATTCAGAGCCCGCGCCAAGAGAAGATAGAGAAGAGAAAGATCAGCGCTCGTTAAAAGGTGCTCTTTTTCAACAAACAAACGCTCCAAAACAGCCAGGGCTTTTTCCGATTCGCCGACGGCGAGTAAAATCTGCGCCCGTTCAAGCCGTAAAATAAGATTCGCGTTTACGCTTTCCCCTATTTTCCCGGTCTCCCCGCTCCCGGGAAATGCCTCAAGGCCAAGAGCCAGAGAGTTTAGAGCTTGGTCATTTTCACCCAGCTCAGCCTGAAGCCGGGCCAGGCGGCGATAATCATCGACCTGAATCAGAGAGACGGGAAAAATGGTGACCAATTGCTCTCCCAAAACTGCGGCCGATGCATATTCTCCATTTTCAAGAAAGGCCGACGCCAACTCCCGCAAAGCCGCCGCTGCAACTGCAGATTTTTGTAATTGTGCAGGACGAGAAGCAAAAACCTGGCGCGCCTCAGCCAGCTTTTTTTGGCCTAACAGTGAAAGTACCTCACCTAAAAAAGCGAGCGGTACAACATCATCAACGCCTGCACTCTCACTTTGCAGCCCCTTAAAAAGTATTTGGGATTCAACAAAAGAGTCCAGAAAATAGAGTGACCAGCCACGAGCCAGATCAGCCTGACGCTGCAACATGTCACTCCCGGAAGCGGGCCTGGGCAAAGCCGTAAGATAGTTGAGTGCGGTTTGATAGTCACGCTGATTAAAGGAAATTGTCGCCAAACGATAAAGAGCAGCTCGATACTCCGCCGCTTCGGGATAGTCATTCGTGAGCTGCAAAAAGGCTAAACGCCCAGCTTCCGAGCGACCGTCAAGAAAAAGGGCATCGCCCCCCCAAAAAAGGGCGGCTGCGGCCAATCGCCGATCAGCAGTTTGAGCGGCTACCGCAAACCATTCGACCGCCGCCGGATACGCTTTTTCACGATAGTCAAGCCAGGCCAGAGAGTAACACGAAAAGTGATAAAATTGATTTGCCGGAACTTTGCTCACAGCGACAAAATGGATCCTGGCGGTACTATAGTTCTCCTGACGAAAGGCAATCTCGGCCAACCAGTAATGAAAATCGGGAACCAGGGCTGAGTCACTGAATTTTTTAAGGCCAGCCTGAAAATACTCTCCGGCTTCATCCAGAAGACCATCAAGATACTTTTGCCGACCGCTGCGATAATAGCCTTCAGCACCACTAAACCCCCGAGCCAGGGAAGCGGTAACCGGATTCCGGTAGGCACAACCGGGCGTTTGGGCCGCCGCCGTCTCCCAATTGGGGCTTGCCCCTTTTTCGCTCGCCTCCAACGTTAATTTGTCGGCCACCGGTTCGAGTTTGATTCCGGGAGCCAGCACCGGCAACAGGCCAAAATCACGAAAGCCTTCAAGCCGGGCACTGTCTTCACCAATTACCACAACCTCGGGCAGGCGCAAACCTTCCCCTGACTGATTCGAGAAAAGGGGCTGCTGCCAGGAAAAAACGAACATGGCAATCAGCAACCAAGCGGTAATTTTTCTAATTCGTGACATAAAAAAAGTTAAAGGGTTAAAGAGATTTAAATTTTGCATTTTAATGAGGCGCTAGTTCATGACCAGGAAGTAGCATTTGAGCTTCGCCTAACGTAAAGCGTCCTGAAGCGATCCACTCTTTCAGGGTATCGGCAATCTCTAAAGCCCGGCTATAGCTGGAGAGCGGGGTCGATGGAGTTTTTTTGCCGTTAACCTCAATCATCCCACTTTTCAGGTCGGCATAACTAACCTCACCATAACTTCTGGAGACAGCCATCGGATAATCGTAACCATAATCTATGACCTGAGCATAGAGATCAGCATCACGAACTGCGGTATATTGCGCCATCTGCTCATTAAGAATCGGTATCGGAATTCCGACGCCGACCGCCAGGCTGCAACCATAACCCAACATACTGACCCCAACCAACCAACGCGGCGACATATCCTTGAGGCTGCCGGTCAACATCAAAGTTCCGGCCCCCTCTTTGACCACGCCATTCTCCCCCCGAGGCACATTCGGACTATGCTGAGTCCCACTCCAAGTCACAAAACCGACGCCACCGCCTAAGAAAATTTTAGTCCCCAAGCCGGTGGTCAGGTAGTAAGGATCATTAAATAGAGGACTTAGCTGACCCGCACTGCAATAGGTGGCATTGCCGCCTTTGGGCCGTAAAACCCCCATATAGGTGTAGATAGTTTTTTCCGCCAGGTTAATGGCGCAGTTGTAGTTTTGATAAGCATTGCGAGGGTTACAGAGGATGGCATTAGGCATCGACTCAAGATCGATATCCTTCTCCACGACTTTGCTCGGATAACAGTCCGTGCCGTAACCTTCCATATAGAGATGAACCTTCTTACCGGCCACCAGATCCTGAATAACATGGCCGCCGCCATAGCGAAACTGACCGGGATGAACCTTGTTTAAGGGATCATCATCGCTGGGCTCGGTCGCACCAAGAAAGAAATCAACCGCCGCCACACCGCCATAGGCCGGAACTTTGTTAATCCAGGCCCGGCCCGCCCTGATCTTGGGTGAGGTATGGCCGACATTAAGAAAAACCCCGGAAGAGCACATCGGCGCAAAAGTACCGGTGGTCACGACATCAACTTTACGAGCCGCCTCTTCGGCACCATTTTTCTCAACGATATCGATCATTTCCTCGGCATTGACCACCACCACCTTGCCGCTTTTGATGCGCTCGTTGATCTCCTGGATCGATTTTTGTACTTTATAAGCCATCTTCTAAAAAACTCCTAACCAGTGCTAAGTGCCAACTCAAACAATTCATCCTGACGGCGCTCCATTGCGGCGGCGATTTCCGCCTCAACGCCGACATGTTCGTAACCCAAGAGGTGAAGAATTCCGTGAATAAGGTAGTAGAGAACCCCCTCCTCAAGACTATAGCCGAGAGCCTCGGTCTCGCGCCGGGTTGTTTCCACCGAAACCACGACATCACCTAAGTGCCCGGCTTCTCTCTCCTGCGGGAAAGATATCACATTAGTCGGCCAAGGACGACTAAAAAATTTTTCATTAAGTTCGGCAATCTGCCGGTCATCGAGCAACTCAACTTCAAGATCAAGCTCAACAATGTCGAGTTCAACCAGAACCGGTGCCAACAACCGCCGCAAAGTCTCTAACTCAAGCTTCTCACTCTTTTGTCGGTCGCTAATATAGAGAGACATCAGTTCGCCTTACCATTATAGCGTTCATAGGCCGTAATTATTTTCTGCACCAGAGGATGGCGGACAACATCAATCGCACTTAGATGACAAAAACCGATCCCCTTGACCCCCTTAAGAATCTTTTGCACCGTAACCAGGCCCGACTCACAATCACCAAGCAGATCAGTTTGGGTCACGTCACCGGTGACCACCGCTTGAGAATCAGAGCCTAAACGGGTCAAAAACATCTTCATCTGTTCATTGCTCGTATTCTGCGCCTCATCAAGAATCACAAAAGAGTCATTTAAGGTTCGCCCGCGCATAAAAGCCAGCGGAGCCACCTCAATAATTCCTTTATCCAACATTTCACGAGTCTTGTCAATCGAGATAAGATCATGCAGGGCATCATAGAGAGGGCGCAGGTAAGGGTCGATCTTCTCCTGAAGATCTCCGGGCAGAAAACCTAAACGTTCGCCGGCTTCAACTGCGGGCCGAGTCAGAACAATCCGCTCAACTTTATGTTCATGCAGGGCGGCGATAGCCATCGCCATCGCCAAGTAGGTTTTCCCGGTACCGGCCGGACCATCGGCAAAAACGATATCATGGTGTCTGATGGCATCGATATAGAACTTCTGTCCCCGACTCTTGGGCGAAATGAAACGCCGCCGGCCTCCCTGGCCGCGAATATAGACCTTATCAAGAAAGATATCTTTTAAAACGGCTCCGGCATCAGCTGATTTTATGCGCCAGGCATAATCGATATCGGCGGCATAGAGAGGATAGCCGGCCGCCGCCAGATCGTAGAGTTCCTGCAATACGGAGAGCGCCAGCTCCGCCTTTAACGGGTCACCCTCAACCATAACCGTAGTACCCCGGGTATTGATCGTCACCCCGGCACTATCGGACAGCTGCTGCAGATATTCGCCGCCCTCGCCAAAGAGCAGCTGAACCACCGCCGCATCAGCAAAATTCAATCTATACATTAAACCGCCTTAAGGAGTGTGGCAATAACCAACTCTTGCTCCTCACCGGCCAGAAAAGGGTGCATCGGCAGAGAGAAAATCTCGGAGGCAATTTTTTCGGCTACCGGAAAATCGCCGACCCGGTAACCAAAATCTGCAAAAGCCGGCTGCAGATGCAGAGGTACGGGATAGTGAACCGCCACCGGAATCCCGGCCTCCTGGAGAACGGCAACAATCTGGTCGCGCCGCTGTGAACGCAGCGAATATTGGGCAAAAACCGAGATACAACCATTCTCTACCTGAGGTGTAACAAAAGAATCACTCAAGGCCTCGCTATACACGGCTGCAACCTGAATCCGACGACTTATCTCACCCTGAAAATGGGGTAATTTTGCCAACAAAATGGCGGCCTGCAACGTATCTAGGCGACTGTTACAACCGATCATCTCATGGTAATAACGCTTTCTTTGACCATGATTGCGCAGACAACAAAGTTTTTCGGTGATCTCCACATCGTCCGTAAACAACATGCCGCCATCACCATAACAACCCAGAGGTTTGGCGGGAAAAAAAGAGGTTGCCGCAAGATCACCAAAACTGCCGCAACTACGCCCCAGGCGGGCCGCGCCCAACGATTGGGCCGCATCTTCGATGAGTTTCAGACCATGTTTTTCAGCCAATTGTTCAAGCTCTTGATAAGCTGCCGGGTGACCGTAGAGATCGACCGCAATAATAGCTTTGGTCGACTCGGTAATGGCGGCTTCCAACAGAGCCGGGTCAAGATTATAGGTGCGCTCTTCAATATCAACAAAAACCGGCCGCGCTCCGGCCAGAACAATGGTCTCGGCAGTAGCGATAAAGGTGAAGGGGGTGGTAATCACCTCATCACCGGGCCCAATCCCTGAGACCATCAAAGCTAACTGCAGGGCATCGGTTCCCGAGGCGCAGGCGACCGCATGCTTGACGCCGACAAAATCAGCCAAAGCCTCTTCGAGTTCCTCCACCTGAGGACCATTAATAAACTGAGCTGAGGTGGTCACCTCTTTGATGGCGGCATCAATCTCCACCTGATAGGCACGGTATTGCGCTTTAAGATCAACAAATTGCATTAATTTCTCCTTTTTCCATCTCTGCCAGAAAGGTTGTCATCTGCTCAGCAACTTTTGCAACCTGAGGCAGAACTGTTTGATAGTTACTCTCATATTCAGTGATTAGATCAGCGTCGCCGATATCGGTAACCCCGCGTAAGACCAGGGCCGGAATCCCCATTCGGCGAGCCACCCGAACAATTGAAGCCCCCTCCCAGTCGGCGGCAATGGCCCGGTGTTGGGTAAAGAGGGATTCTCTGATCTCGAAAGTATCGGCATTACGATCAGCTGAAGCCAGGGGGCCGACTTTAAGTTCAGAGAAACGGCGGCTCAGTTCGGATAACAGAGAGGCATCGCAATCGGTGGTCGGCACGGCTTTATGTTCGCTCGTAAAATCGTATTCAATTACCTGGGACGCTAACACCAGGTCGCCGACGACAAGTTCAGGATCAAGGGCTCCGCAAGAGCCGAAATTCAAAACCAGATCCGCCTGAAAACGGTCGATCAACATCTGAGTGGTAGCCGCCGCCATAACCTTACCGAGACCGGAGGTCGTGGCGACAATCTCTTTACCCGCAAAGCTGCGCCGGTAAAAATTACGCCCGGCAATCTTCTCCCGACGCCAGTTACCTGTCGCCAGCAAAGGTTGTAATTCATGCCGCAAAGCAGCAATTAAAGCAATCTGTGAAAACATCAATAAAACCTCAAGGGTAACTACAACTTAACTTTTTCAGCATAATGTAGTCCACAAACTCTCTCGGTGCGGGGACATTGCTCCAGGCGGCGACTGCAAGTCGCTTGCCGATCTGAGCTGTGTTCCCCTCGAAGCCGGGCGAAGCCAATGTTCGCGCCATTTATAGTGGATTTAAGGTGGTTACGCTGAATAGTTACACTACAACAAATTAAGAAGCTCACCAATAGCTTCCGGATCCAGGCGAACTTGAGCCGCCCCTAAACGGGCGGCTT
>JAYEGS010000061.1:0-5002 GCA_034659215.1 Pseudomonadota bacterium
CTCGGGTAAAAGGATGACAGGCCGATTTTCTTAAATACCCTTCCAGATACCCCTGTCTGACTCCTTCATTAATTGCTTCATCAAGATTTCCGCCAACAACTCTTAAATCCTGACCAATTTCAACAAAAATTACGGCGAGCCCGGTATCCTGACAAATCGGCACCTGATCACGTTTAGCAATTGCGGCATTCTCTATAAGCTGCTCGATACCGTCTTTACCGGTCGGAGACTCTTCGACAGCTAAAGCCTGATCCAGAGCTCGAACCATGTCCGCCCCCAGATTATAGTTCGCATCCACACAAAGACTGGAGACGGTTTTGACAACTTCGGAAACGTTAACTTCACGCATTGATAAGCACCATATCTCTTAACATCATAATTGACCTGAAAGGTGATTGTATACTGTATACCTTCAAGATTGTCAACTGATTATATTGATAAATAGTCATTTTTTTTATTGATAAATTTCACCTTTATTTTCAATGTTTTAGCGATATAAAAGGGGGGATTTAAGGCACTTACCATAAAATTATAGCAAATCGGGAGCGAACTTTGCTTCGCCCTCACTAACGGGGTCACATCTTGACAATTGGCGGGTTAACTCAATGTTTTTACGCAAACTTCACGGCCGCCAAATGTCCAGAAATAACCCCATCCGAGACAGATCGAACAAAAACCGGAAAAAAACTTCACTCTTTCCTGGGCGAGGTCATTTCTGGACTATGGCGTATCGAGAAAATCGGACAAGTCGAAAACCAGCAACAGCCATTGTCAAAATTTGACCCCATTTATAGGGACAAAGCAACGTTCACACTCAGACATGACCCACATGTTCAAGTACATCAAGGACATTGATGTCATCGTTAATACAAACCGGATGAGCATGGGGAACATCCTGCCCGTCTGCCGGACGACTACCGTAATATTTACTGCAGATCACTCCGGTCGGACAGTAGTGCAGACACTCCATCTCCGTCGGACAACAAGTCGGACAATATTTGGCCGCTTGATTGGGAAAGATAACCACCTGACGAATGGTTCCTCGACCAACGAAACCCAAGACATTGGCTCCCTTAACATCCCGACAATAACGCACACAGAGACCGCAAAGTATACAAAATGTCGGATTATCGACAAAGCGTTCGTGGTTTTGAGCTCCATACTTCTCAAGCAGGATCACCGGAACATTGTCCCAACGATGCATCAGCAAGTTAAGTATAATACGACGATAATTATTTATTTTTTCAGTTTCAGTCTCAACCACCAAACCTTCATAGATATGATAAAGACATGAAGCAACGACTTTTTTGCGCTCGCCCTCGCCGATTTCGACCACACAAAGACGACAGGAGCCGTATGAGTCAAGATGCCCATGGTGACAAAGGGTCGGAATAAAAATTCCGGCTTCACGGGCGGTCTCGAGAATCGTCATCCCCTCATCAGCCTGGATATGCTCACCATTAATTGTCACATTGATCTGACTCATACCTAAGTCTCCTCAGGTTTTGAAACCGGCAGGGTTTGGTTACCGGACAGCTTGGTAACTGCTCTGAATTTGGGCGGGCAGACCAAGAAACAGGTATCGCATTTAGTACATTTCTCAAGATCAATGACATGAGGCTCTTTTTTCTCACCGCTAATCGCGCCGACCGGGCAGTTCTTCAGACATTTACCGCAGCCTTTACATTTTGCCGGATCGATATGATAAGTAACCAGATCTTTACAAACATGAGCCGGACAACATTTATCGTTAACATGGGCCTCATATTCAGCGCGGAAATATTTGAGACTGCTCAATACCGGATTAGGAGCACTCTGGCCTAAAGCGCAAAGCGAGCACTCCTTGGTCATAGCCGCAACCTCTTCGAGCAATACCAGATCTTCCGGTTGACCCTCTCCGGAACAGATCATCTTCAAAAGATGCAGCATCTGGGTAATGCCTTCGCGACAGGGTACACATTTGCCACAGGACTCATCGGCTAGGAACTCAAGGAAATATTTGGCGACATCAACCATGCAGGTCTCTTCATCCATGACGATCATACCGCCGGAGCCCATCATCGAACCAACCATGGTCAGAGCATCAAAATCGACCGGCAGGTCAAGCATATCCTCAGGAATTACGCCACCGGAGGGACCTCCGGTTTGAACCGCTTTGAATTTTTTGCCATCCCGGATACCACCGCCGATCTTAAAAATGATATCATGCAGGCTTATCCCCATCGGGACTTCAACAAGACCGGTATTATTGACTTTGCCGACCAAAGAGAAGATCTTGGTTCCCTTGCTCCCTTCGGTACCAATCGAGGTGAACCAATCGACTCCCCGATTAAAGATAATCGGCACGTTGGCCCAAGTCTCGACGTTGTTAAGATCACTGGGGCAACCATGGACACCGGAGATCGAGGTTCTGATATATTTAGGCCGGGGTTCGCCGACTTTTCCCTCAATTGAGCTCATCAAGGCACTCGACTCGCCGGAGACAAAGGCCCCGGCCCCACGATGCACTGAAATCTCAAAGTTAAAACCGGTACCCAGAATGTTCTCGCCTAAAAGTCCCAACTCTTCCATTTGCAAGATCGCCCGATTTAGATGTTCAACGGCTAAGGGATACTCTTGGCGAATATAGATAAAACCTTTGTGCGCCCCGATAGCATAAGCCCCGATCAGCATCCCCTCAAGAACACTATGCGGATTTCCTTCGAGGATTGAGCGATCCATATAAGCTCCGGGATCACCCTCATCGGCATTGACAATTACGTATTTAACATCGCCCGGGGCGTTGCGGGTTGCTTCCCATTTCTGACCGGCGGGAAAACCGCCGCCGCCGCGACCGCGCAAATTGGCCTTTTTCACAGTCTCCAAAACCTCTTCCGGGCTCAGACTGTTCAAACAGGTAGCCATGGCATGGTAACCGTCAAGAGCCAGATAGTCTTCAATATTCTCGGGATCGATAAAGTGGTTATTGCCGAAAACCACCCGGTTCTGATATTTATAAAAGGGAATGTCGTCCTCTTTGGCCTGAACATTACCCCCCTGATCAACATATAAAAGACGGTCAACAACCTTTCCCTGATCCACGGTTTCGATAATCTCGTCAACATCATCAGGTTTGATCTTGAAATAGCTGGTTCCGTCAGGATAGATAACCATCACCGGCCCAAGCTCACAAAAGCCGTGACAACCGGTGGTAACCACGTCGATCTTTTCGTTAAGACCATGGTGCAGGAGTCCGGCTTTGAGAGCGTCAATAACCTTGTCGCTGTCATAAGCGCGACAGCCGGTACCGGAACAGACCGAGAGTTTGGTTTTTTCGGGATCTCGCCGGGAAAGAATATCTTTTCTTAAAGCTTCAAGAGCGGAAACGGATGTCAATTTGCTCATCATTCACACTCCTCAACGATCTCGGCGATCTCATTAGAGGTTGGATTACTCATATATTTGCCATCAATCACCATGACCGGCCCCAAAGCGCAACAACCTAAACAGCTGACGGTTTTAAGACTGAATTTTTCATCGGCGCTGGTTTCATCAGGAGAGAGCTTAAGCCCCTGAGAGACTCGATCAAGGAGTTGCGTCGCACCACGCACATGGCAGGCGGTACCAACACAAACCGCAACCGCATGCCGGCCTTGAGGAATAAGACTGAAATGTTTATAAAAGGTGGTCACATTGTAGAGATGATTCATCGGCAGACCGAGACGATCAGCCGTATGCAATAGGATTTCACGGGAAAGCCAGCGAAACTCATGCTGAATATCCAGCAAAATCTGGATCAGAGCCTCTTTATCAGCCCCGTAACCATCGATTATCTGGTCAACCTTGGCGAGTGAATACGACATCAGCAACTTTACTCCTGGAAACATAAATTAAACAATTTACACAGGGAATCTTAATGGCGCGAGATTGTATACAATCGCTCTATGCTTGTCAAGTAAAAATAACAAGCTGTTTGGTTTTGGCTAGGTCGCGGCTCTTATCGATGAGTTTTTTTATACATTCATGAAATTCATGGGATGATTAAGAACTTAAAGCAGTTTTAAGTTTTGCCCGAAGCTCGGCCAGTTGAAAGGGTTTCTGGATAACTCCAGCCAGCCCCTTACCGGAAAACTGTTCACTGATATCATTTTCACTATACCCACTAGCCACTATAACTCTTACATCTTTATCGATCTGACGGAGCTCGCGATAGGTCTCTACACCATCCATGTGTGGCATGGTCAAATCGAGGACAACCACCACAATATCACGTCTGTTTACTCTAAAAACTTCCAATGCCTGACGGCCATCTGCAGCCGTCACAACGGCAAACCCCAACAGGTTGAGCATCTCTTTTCCCAGAGCCCGGATGGTCTCTTCATCATCAACCAACAAAATAGTGCCACTTCCCTGCCAACCATTATCGACATCTTTTAGGCGATGATTTATCTCAACGGCGGGCCGTTCAAGGGCCGGGATCAGAACTTTAAAAGTCGAACCTTTACCTAACTCACTATAAACCTTGATAGCCCCTTTGTGCCCCCGAACAATTCCGAGAACGGCTGCCATCCCTAACCCCCGACCGGTGAATTTTGTCGTGAAGAAAGGATCAAAAAGTTTGTTTTTAGTCTCCTCATTCATCCCGCAACCGGTATCGGCGACCTCAACAAACACGTACAAACCTGATTCAAGATCATCATACGTGAAGGTTCCTTGGAGATAGGGCTCACTACAATCGATCAAACCGGTAGTCACTGTGACCACACCGCTGCGTTCACCAATGGCTTCGGCAGCATTAGTGATCAAATTCATGACCACTTGACGAATTTGAGCTGCATCAGCATCTATCAGGGGAAGGCTTTCGGCCAGATGATAACGCAGAACCACCTTTTTGGAGAGTGCCACCGCCAACAAGTGCCCCATCTCCTCAACCAGCTCATTAATCTCTATATTTTCCGAAGTAAATTTGCCGCGACCGGAATAGGCCAACATCTGTTGAGCCAAGCCGGCAGCCCTTAACGCC
>JAYEGS010000062.1:0-4995 GCA_034659215.1 Pseudomonadota bacterium
AAAGATTCATCTGAAGCAGACCAGGAAGAGGAACAAGCAACCTGACCCGGCAAAGCCGAAACCAGAAAAGTTTTATTATCAGTGCCATCTGTGTAATCCGTGGTCAGAAGGAGTGAAAAATCAACCACGGATAGCACGAAATAACACGGATAAAAGCTTTTCGTATTATTTCGTAGCCCAAAAAATCGGCTAAATTTCATTCGTAAGATACTAGTCCGTAAAACTCTCTGAAATCGAACCTGACCTATAGTACTCCCCCCCCCCTAAAGAACTTACAAAATAGCCCGTTTTAGATTAAAATCTATTAATCGCATTGGTTTTCATTGACATTTACCCAACAAATCCACTATATTGGTGAGATTTGGTGGATAGGTTTAAATGAAAAGACAAGACACCTACACATATTATTGTCTTTTAATCAGATGATAAATGGAGACCATATTGGAAAGCAACAACCAGAATACAGCATTTATATTTCCCGGTCAGGGTTCACAACATATCGGCATGGGCAAAGAACTGCACGATAATTTTCCGGAAGCCCGTGAAACCTTCGCCGAAGCCAGTGAAGCTTTAGGTGAGGATCTAACCAAAATCTGCTTTGCCGGTTCACCGGAAGAGCTCAACCAGACTGCCAACACGCAACCTGCCATACTCGCGACCAGCATTGCCGCCTATCGCGTCTTGAGCCAAAAACTCGGCCTCAAGCCGGTACTCGCCGCCGGACATAGCTTGGGTGAATATTCAGCTCTGGTTGCAGCCGGCACCATCTCTTTCTTTGATGCCGTACGCATCGTCCGGGCCCGAGGCAAATTCATGCAGAGTGCGGTTCCTGTCGGCCTTGGAACCATGGCCGCGGTTATGGGCATGAAACCTCAACAGGTTATCGATATCTGCGACGAAGCCACCAACCTCGAAAACGATCAAATCGTGGAACCGGCCAACTACAACTGCCCCGGACAGATCGTTATTTCCGGACATGTCCCGGCAATTATGGAAGCTGGCGAAAAAGCGCAAAAAGCGGGTGCCAGCCGGGTCGTAAAACTACCTGTCAGCGCCCCCTTCCACTGCTCCTTAATGCGGCCGGCTGCCGAAAAACTAGCCGCCCGCTTTGCCGATGTCAAAGTCAAGGAGCCCACAATTCCCATCATTTCTAACGTTGATGCGCAAACCAATTACCACGCCGACTCCGTCCGCCGTCTTCTGATACAGCAGGTCAGCAGCGCGGTTCGCTGGGAAGAATCGATGCAATTGGCCGTCAACCAAGGGGTTACTCGAGTTATCGAAATCGGTCCCGGACGGGTTCTCTCCGGACTTATGCGGCGCATCAATCGCCAAGTCAAAACTTTAAACCTTGCAGCGGCTCAAGACCTTGACCGAATTGCCGAGAGCTACGCATGATGACCCCCTCAACCCCTTTCGATTTCAGCGGCAAAGTCGCCCTGGTTACCGGTGGTACCCGCGGCATCGGCAAAGATCTGACCAGCACCTTGGCCCAACATGGGGCGCGGGTCTATTTTTGCGGCACCAATCAAGAGCTCGGCGAACAGGTTGCGAATGAGATCAACCAGGAGTTAGCACCGAATAGCGCTGGAACCTCATTTCTCAAAGTTGATGTTGCCGATTTTACAGCCTGCAAGGATATGGTGGCGAAAATCACCGACGAAGCTCAACAGATCGACTTCCTTATCAACAACGCCGGCATCACTCGAGACAATCTGCTCTTGCGTCTTAAAGAGAGTGATTGGGACGAGGTTATGGCCGTCAACCTGAAAGGCTGCTTTAACTGCAGCAAAGCGGTTGTCCGCAGCATGATCAAAAAACGCTATGGACGACTCATATTTCTCTCTTCAGTTATCGGCCTGATGGGTAACAGCGGACAGTCCAACTATGCCGCCGCCAAGGCCGGCATCATCGGCTTCGGCCGAAGCCTGGCACGAGAACTGGCCTCAAGAAATATCACCAGCAACATCATCGCTCCCGGTTACATCCAAACTGAAATGACCCAAGCCATGGATGTTAAGGCCCAGGAAAAAATCATCGAGTTGATTCCTGCCGGTCGACTGGGCACGGTCAACGACATCAGCAACACGGTTCTTTTTCTGCTCTCACCTCTGGCTGACTATATGACCGGCCAAGTACTACAGGTTGACGGCGGAATGTTAATAGCCTAAAAAGATTTTTAATCATTTGCGTAAAAATTAATTTATTAAGATACTAATTAAAAGGAGAATGTCACATGTCGATTGAAGTAAAAATCAAAGAAATTATTGCTGAAAAATTGGGTATTAAAGATGCTGGAGAGATCAACAACGAAGCCTCATTCATTGATGATTTAGGAGCCGACTCTCTTGATACGGTTGAACTGGTAATGGCTTTTGAAGAAGAGTATGGCGTTGAGATCTCTGATGAAGAAGCTGAAAAGATCAGAACCGTTCAAAATGCTATCGACTATGTCACTCAGCATTCCGCTTAAAATCTATCTCAATTTCACAATACCAGCGACAGAAGTTCCAATAAACGCCTTTCCAAATCTGGAAAGGCGTTTTTTTCTTTACAATTATCGCCATTGTCGATAAAAAGTACCGCGTCTGGTGATCACCACTGTGAAGAGACAAAAATAATGGTAAAATATTGACATTGAGGTAATAAAAGTGAAACGCAGAGTCGTCGTAACCGGAATTGGCATGGTGACCCCTCTGGGTACCGGAGTAGAAAAAAATTGGCAGCGTCTGCTGGCGGGAGAATCCGGCATCAGCCCGATAACTTCTTTTGATACCGAAAAATTTGCGACCAAGATTGCCGGTCAAGTTACCGATTTCGAGGCCACCGACTTCATCGAAGCCAAAGAGACCCGGAAAATGGACAGATTCATCCATTTAGCTCTGGCCGCGTCCGACATGGCCATGGCGATGGCGAAACTTGACGTCACCCCGAGTTTAAGCCCACGTTTTGGCGTTTCTGTCGGAGCCGGGCTCGGCGGTTTGCCCTGTCTAGAACAATATCACAAGGTATTGCTGGAAAAAGGGCCGCGGCGAGTTTCACCATTCTTCATTCCAATGATGATTGCCAACCTGGCTCCCGGCAACATTGCCATCCGCCACCAAGCCAAAGGACCAAATATTTCGGTGGTAACAGCTTGTGCCACCGGTACCCACTCAATCGGCGAAGGTATGAAGATTATCCAGCGCAACCAGAGTGACGTAATGATCTGCGGCGGTACCGAAGCGGCCATCACTCCATTATGTATAGCCGGTTTTAACGCCATGAAAGCCCTTTCAACCCGCAATGATGAACCAACCAAGGCAAGCCGACCATTTGACAAAGATCGAGACGGTTTTGTCCCGGCCGAAGGGGCCGGAATTTTAATTCTTGAAGAACTTGAATTTGCCTTAAAACGCGGCGCCCCGATTCTGGCGGAGCTCTCCGGCTACGGCAGTTCCTGCGACGCCTTCCATATCGCCTCCCCGGCTCCCGGAGGGGTGGGAGCCGCAGCCTCCATGGAAGATGCTTTACAAGATGCCGAGCTCAGACCGGAAGAGGTGGGCTATATCAATGCCCATGGCACCTCGACCTACTTCAACGACCTTTATGAAACCCAGGCCATCAAAAAAGTTTTCGGCACTCAAGCCAATAAACTTCTGATAAGCTCGAATAAGTCGATGACCGGCCACATGCTCGGCGGCACCGGCGCGGTTGAGGCGGCCTTCACAATCTTAACGATCATGAACGGCAAAGTTGCTCCAACCATCAATCTTGAGACTCCGGATCCTGAATGCGATCTCAACTATGTCCCCAACCAAGCGGTTGAAGCTAATATTAAAAATGCAATAACTAACTCGTTTGGTTTCGGTGGCACTAATGCAACCCTGGCCTTTTCAGCTTACTAAAAATCAATCAAAAAGAGAAACATAATGCCGGAGAACACCCCAAAAACCCTGTTCATTGCCAGCGATCATGGCGGTTACGCACTCAAAGAGTTCCTCAAAAGCAATTTAGCCAAACAATACAACCTCCTAGACTTAGGCACCGATTCTGATACATCCGTTGACTATCCGGAATTTGCCCATGCCCTGGCCGACCAAGTAGCGGTAACACCCAACGCTTTGGGGATCCTGATCTGTGGAACCGGAATCGGCATGTCGATCACCGCAAATCGCCATCAGAATATTCGTGCCGCCCTGGTTCACGATTCGTTTACGGCGCAGATGGCAAAAGAGCACAACAATGCCAATGTTATTGTTCTCGGCGGCCGGGTTCTGGAGCCGACGTTGGCTTTGGAACTGGTTGAGCTATGGCTTAAAACGGAATACAGCAACGGCCGGCATCAGCAACGACTCGACCTGATCGAGAGACGCAACCTTAACTCGACCCGCAATATTGCCGCTCCTCTGAGCCAGGTCGATCCGGAGATCAATCAGCTGATCATCAATGAGACTGAACGTGAAGAGAGTAAACTGATCATGATCGCCTCGGAGAACTGCGTCAGCCAAGCCGTCCTCGAAGCTCAAGGCAGCGTCCTGACCAATAAATATGCCGAAGGTTATCCGGGAAAACGCTATTACGGTGGCTGCCAATTTGTTGATCAAGCCGAACAACTCGCAATCGACCGGGCACTTGCACTCTTTAATGCCGACCATGCCAATGTCCAGCCGCTCTCCGGCTCCGGGGCCAACATGGCGGTCTATTTAAGCGCCTTACAACCCGGCGACACTATTTTAGGCATGAATCTGGCCCACGGCGGCCATCTTACACATGGGGCGTCGGTCAGCTTTTCCGGCCAGCTCTACCGTTCGGTCTTCTATGGAGTAGATCAAAAAACTGAAAAACTCGACTATGATGCTATCGAAGAGATCGCCCTGCGCGAACGGCCGAACATGATTGTTGCCGGTGCCAGCTCCTACTCCCGAACCCTCGATTTTCCCCGCTTTCGGGCAATCGCCGACAAAGTCGGAGCCCTGCTGATGGTTGATATCGCCCACATTGCCGGACTGGTTG
>JAYEGS010000063.1:0-4934 GCA_034659215.1 Pseudomonadota bacterium
TGGCTGTAAATGTTGCGCTTAACGGTTTTGGCAGGATTGGCAGGGATTGTTTGCGGATCGCATGTAACGATGATCGTTTTAATTTTAAGGCAATCATCAGTACTACGGACGATGCTCAGACGATGGCTCATCTTTTAAAATATGACTCGGTTGCCGGTTGTCTTGATGCGGAGATTGTGGCTGGAGATAAATTTCTGACCGTAAATGGTAAACGGATTGAGCTGATTGCCAGCCGCGATCCCAAAGATGTACCTTGGCGGGATCTTGGCGTTGATATTGTCATGGAGTGTTCCGGGCTCTACCGTGATCGGGACAAAGCCTCGATATTTCTTGATCTTGGGGTTAAACGGGTGGTGGTCTCGGCCCCGGTAAAAAAAGCTGACGCGACAATTGTTCTTGGGGTTAATCAAGATATCTTTGATGCCGGCAAAGACTATGTAATATCGAATGCCTCTTGTACCACCAACTGCCTGGCTCCGGCGGCTAAAGTTATGCTGGAAAATTTTGGTTTTATCCGAGGAATGATGACAACTATTCACTCCTACACCCGGGATCAGCAGATTCTGGACTCCCGTCATAAAGATCTGCGTCGGGCTCGGGCTGCGGGGATGTCGATGATACCGACGACAACCGGAGCCGCCGCCGCAGTGGGCATTGTCTTGCCCGAGTTGAAAGGCAAAATTGATGGTTTGGCGGTGCGTGTGCCGACTCCCAATGTTTCAATGGTCGATCTCGTTTTTGAAAGTGAGAAGGCGACCAGTGTCGAGGAAGTTAACGATGTTTTTCGCCGGGCCGCCGCCAACGAACTCAAAGGAATACTGGCGGTCTCCGATGAGCCTCTGGTTTCACTTGATTTTAATAAAAATCCCAACTCCTCGATTATTGATGCTCCGTTGACCAATGTTATGGGTGGTACCATGATTAAGATCATGGCCTGGTATGATAATGAGTGGGGTTATGCCTGTCGGCTGAATGATTTGACTCTCTACGTTGCCGAAAAAGTTGGTCTAAATTAACTGACCACTGCTTATATAAGGGGGAGGGGATGATAAAATGAGTGTTCGTTATATTGATCAGGTTCCGGAAGGCTTTTATAACGGAAAAAAAGTTCTTATGCGGGTCGATTTTAACGTCCCTATGGATGATAACGGCAACATTACTGATGATGTGCGTATCCGTCGGGTTCTCAAAAGTATCCATTATCTGCTTGATGAAAATGCAACTATTGTTATTGCAACTCACATGGGTCGTCCCAAAGGTAAAGTGGTACCCGAGTTCTCGCTTGAACCGGTAGCCAGAAGATTGAGCCGACTTTTGAAAAAAGAGGTGCTGTTTCTCGATGATTGTATCGGCGAAAAGGTTGAAAAAGTTATTTCGACGGCGTCTCCTCGCCAGGTTTTTATGTTGGAGAACCTACGCTATTATGCCGGCGAAACTGAAAATGACCCTGAGTTTGCTAAGGCACTGGTTGCCGGTATTGATGTTTATGTCAACAATGCGTTTGCAACCGCCCACCGGGCTCATGCTTCGGTTGTCGGGGTGTGCGGTAATGTTCCGGTCTGTCTGGGTGGTTTTCTCATGCGCGAAGAGCTCGATTACTTTGCCAGAGCTCTGAAAAACCCGCTGCGGCCTCTGACTGCCATCATTGGTGGATCCAAAGTGTCGAGTAAATTGCATGCTATTAAAAATCTCCTCAATTCGGTAGATCGAATAATTGTGGGCGGCGGGATGGCTTTTACGTTTCTCAAGGCTCAAGGTTTTGGTTTGGGAAAATCGATGGTAGAGGTCGATATGGTTGATCAGGCTCGGGAAATCTTTGAGCAGGCGATGGCTCAGGGGGTTCGTTTCTATCTGCCGGTTGATTGTGTCGCCGCTCCCCGTATCGCTCCCGATGTCGAAACCCGGCTGGTGCCGGTTCAGGAAATTCCCAAAGACTGGATGGGGCTCGATATCGGCCCGGCTACGGCAACCCTGTTTAATGAGGTTATTCAGGACTCTAAAACGATTGTCTGGAATGGTCCGATGGGAGTTTTTGAAGTGCCGATTTTCAGTCGGGGGACTTTGGGGATGGTACATAATATCGCCAGCACCTATGCTTTGACGATTGTCGGCGGCGGGGATACCGATGTTGCCGTCCACAAGGCCGGTGAGGTTGATCGGATCTCTTATATCTCGACCGGTGGCGGGGCCTTTCTTGAATTGATGGAGGGTAAAGTCCTGCCCGCAGTCAAGGCGCTTGAAAATTGTAGTAATGGCTCTTTAGGAGAAGATTGATGGCTGTGATCCCGCAAATTATTGCCGGTAACTGGAAGATGAATCTGACTCTGACTCAAGGGCGGAATTTTATTGATACTCTGGCCTCCGGACTGATTGGTAAAAAACTTGTGCGAAAGCTCCTGCTGGCACCGAATTTTACGTTGCTGTCGGGACTTGCCCAAGGTTGTGCCGATTGCGGTATCGGTTTGCTGGCCCAAAACTGTGCCTTTCAGGAGGCTGGAGCTTTTACCGGTGAAACTTCGGTAGCTATGCTCAAGGATGCCGGGGCCGCCTATGTTTTGGTTGGTCATTCTGAACGCCGTCAGATATTTGGCGAGAGTGATGATCTTCTCCGGCAGAAGGCGCGAGCTGTTGTCGGTGGAGATTTGGTGCCGATTTTCTGTGTTGGCGAAACCCTGGAGCAGCGACAAGGCGGGGAGGCCTTCGAAATTGTGACTAAGCAATTGCGTAGGGGTCTTGATGGGTTTCCCGGTGAAAAGTTGATCATCGCTTATGAGCCGGTCTGGGCGATCGGTACCGGCCAGACCGCAACGGCGGAAGATGCCCGTTCCATGCATGCCCATATTCGTAAATTTTTAGAGGTTCAATTTCCCTGGGGGGAGATGGTGCCGATTCTGTATGGCGGTAGCGCCAAACCGGAGAATGCGACGGAACTCCTGGCTCAACCCGAAATCAACGGTCTGCTGGTCGGTGGAGCATCTCTTGACCCGGAGTCATTTTTACAGATTGCCCTGGCTTGATCTCGCAAGCTCCGATCTTCTTTTTCTTGACTTTGTTCGCACATATTGGTAGAAGGCGCGGTTCCATCATTTAACATCAGATAAATTGGAGAAAAAAACTTTGACCTCTATCATAATCGCTGTCCATGTTGTTGTTAGTCTTGTCCTAATTGTCGTGATCCTGCTCCAGTCCGGGAGCGCCGGTGGTATGGGGGCGGCCTTCGGTGGAGGCGGCAGCCAGACCCTTTTTGGAAGCTCCGGTTCCGGTAAGTTTTTTACCCGTTTGACCGCGATTGTTGCGGCTCTCTTTATGATTACCTCAATCTCCCTGACCGTGATGTCGGCACATCGGGCTAAGGGTACCGTGATGCAGGATTACAGCCCGGCCCCGATTGAAGCTCCTGTAACTCCGGCAGTTCCGGCTTCGGAAGTGCAGTCAAAGGCCCCGGCGGAGAAGGTGGATGAATCCGGGTCTCAGGAAAAGCCGGTTGCACCGAAGAGCGAATAGCTCTCATTAACAAATGTATGCTCAAAAAAAGGGTTTCCGGATTGCGGAAACCCTTTTTTTTTGTTTGTGGTACATGGATTGCATTGATTTCAAAGCCTCAAGGTCTCATTAAAAATCTTGCCGATAGTTGCTGGTTTTTAGCAAATTGATAGGTTTTGGGTTACAAGCCTGGAAAAAACAGGTTCAGCAATGTTATTCCGTTGTAATATTGACTAATTAGTTGACATTGGTGGTTTTCATTGTTATGAATTGTGTAAATGAAGAGATGTTAATGAGCACAATTTTATTTTGTGTGTAAGAAAATGATTTTATGGCGGGAGGAGATTGGACGATGAAACTGAAATATGTTGCCTTGGTTGTCGTTATGATGTTGATGTCGGTTGCCTGCGGGCAGGTGACAAAAGAGACGGTGAGCCCGGTTCCGACCGATAAAATTATGTCGTCCGGTAAACGGGTGGTGATTATGCCTTTTGCTGATTATACACCGGATTCAAGTCCGGAGCTCTACTGGCGGCGCAATCTTCTGGTGAACGAATCTCTAGAGGATGAATTTGCTCGTTATGGTCTGATGACGGCTCTGGAAGAGGATGTGGTTGATTACCTCTTGAGCGAACATATCATCGAACCGCCGGAAATTTTCTTTGCCGATACCCCTAACAACAACTATATGCGTTCTGAAGTAGATAGTGGTAACTGGTCGGAGGCTATGATAGATGAGCTTAAGTATGCCATTAACCGAAATGAAGATGTTGAAAAAAATGATAAACAGCGGCAGGCGGTTGCAGACGGTACCCAGGGAAGCTCTCTTCATATCTCTCTAAGTAGTGATGAGGTTTCTAAAATCGGTGATTTTTTTGGTGCCGATTATATTGTCCGCGGCCGTTTGATTGAATTTGAAAAAGGGGTGGCCAAAGATGATTTCAACCCCTTTCATGTTGGTATGCTGCCCTTCTTTTTTAACAGCAGCCAACGCCTGCTCTTTGGCTTGGCAAAATCGGAAAATTATGAACTGATGGACAAAATGGCGATCGGCGGCATTCTCGGTGCCGTCGTCGGTAATGCCAACAAAAATTTCCCCTTTGATGATAGTAAGAAGGTTACGACCTCAGGTCATCCTCTTTTTGGTTCAACCGTAACCAAAACCTCCGATTATCATGCTTTAAATACAGCCCTTTGGGGAGTGGCCGGTGCCAGCGCCGCCTATCTTGCGCATAACGGTGGCAAGGTGCCGCGGGCGGTTGTCCAGATTCGGATTATGGTTCAGGATGCTCATACCGGTCGTCTACTCTGGAGTAACCGTTCCGAAGTCGAAGTCATACCTGAGAGTATGTATGCTGAGCAGGATTACCGCAAACTGATTGCCAAGGCAATCCGCCGGGCATCAAGCAGCCTGGTTCGTAGTTTCGTTGCAACCGTCGAGAGCGATCTCC
>JAYEGS010000064.1:0-4930 GCA_034659215.1 Pseudomonadota bacterium
CGCATGTTGGCTGAGCAGCTGGACGATAGCCGTGATACGCGGATTCTTTCCGGTTTTGGTTTGGAAGATCTTGATTTGGATAGCTTGCACGCTTATCGCAATATGTTTTCAGCTCATAAATTGGATCACCCTTGGACGGTGCTTGATGACTTTGATTTTCTTCGTTCACTTGGTGGGTGGCGCCATGATCGGGCAACGGGTGATGAGGGTTTAACGTTGGCCGGACTTCTGATGTTTGGTCAGTGGCTGGCGATTCAGGAGGCAGTGCCTGGTTATTTTATCGATTATCAAGAACAGCCGGAAGATAAAACTTCGCAAACTCGCTGGCTTGACCGGGTGGTTCCTGACGGAATCTGGAGTGGTAATATCTTCGATTTTTACCGGAAGATATCCCGTAGGTTGATGGCTGATCTGAAGGTGCCGTTTGTTCTCGTTGGTGATGTCCGTCAAGACGATACCCCGTTACATCGTGCCTTGCGTGAGGCTCTGGTCAATACTCTTGTCCATGCCGACTATACGGATAGGGCTTCCATTTTGGTGGTGAAAGATCCGGGTGGTTTTCTCTTTCGTAATCCCGGTATGATGCGAGTTCCGGCGGAGCAGGCACTGCTGGGTGGGGAGAGCGATTGCCGTAATAAAACCCTGCACCAGATGTTTTTGATGATCAATCTTGGTGAAAGGGCCGGTTCCGGCCTGCCTAAAATTTGTCAGGGTTGGGAGATTAATGGTGGCACTTTGCAACTTTTCGATTCTTTCGAACCGTACAATCAGACCCGTTTGGAAATGACATGGCCGGGCTCGGGGAAAACGTCGGGTGAAAAGTTGGGTGAAAAGTTGGGTGAAAAGTTGGGTGAAAATCGAAAGGTAATTGTCGAAGCGATGCTGGATGATTCATCTGTTACAGTAGCTCAGCTGGTAAAGATGGTTGGAATCAGCTCTACAGCCGTAGAAAATAATATCCGCTATTTGCGTGAACATGGGCTGATTAGGCGCATCGGTCCTGCCAAGGGTGGTCATTGGGAGGTGCTGGATGATTAATGAAAACCAGCTCGAACAGTTGCGTAAGAGTATCTCATATATCAGGATATGAAATTTGTAACTCTGACATCTGTTGAAAAGTTTTCATTTGATTCAAGATTGATGAAATAATAATTATGGATTACAATGAGCTGCTCGAAAAATATAATTTTTTATTAGATGAGAATAATCGCCTGATAAAAGAAAACAGTCACTTGAAAGCTCAACTCGGGCTGACAAAACCGAAGTTGTTTCCAAATACCACCCCTGTAATAAAAACAGAAAAAAATCCCCCAGATAACAAAACATCCGACGCAAATCGCTTTTCAGATGTAAACAGCGCATCGGATTCCCTCGCAAAAATCCGTCTGTTTATGTCGCTCTTTAAAGGTCGTGATGATGTTTACGCGAAGCGATGGGAGAATAAGAGTAAAGGATTATCGGGTTATTCTCCCGTTTGTTTGAATTTGTGGCAACCAGGGGTGTGTGGCAAGCCTAAAATTACCTGCTCCAAATGCAAACACAAATCATATGCCGCTTTGGATGAAGGTGTCATTGAGAATCACCTGAGGGGGAACATCGTTGCCGGCATCTATCCCATGCTGCCGGATGATACGTGCTCCTTTCTGGCAATGGATTTTGACAAGGATGACTGGCAAAACGATATCTCCGTGCTGAGAGATGTTTGTATCGAGTTCAATGTACCGGTTGCGGTCGAACGGTCACGATCTGGAAAAGGCGGTCATATCTGGTTTTTTTTCGAAAATAGAATGCCTGCTGCTTTGGTGCGTAAATTCGGTACGGCCTTGCTTACTTTCTCCATGAACAGAAGACATGAAATTCAATTCAAATCATATGACCGCCTGTTTCCCAGTCAAGATACTATGCCTCGAGGCGGTTTGGGGAATTTGATTGCTCTACCGCTGCAAAGATCGGCAAGGGAAAATGCAAACAGTGAATTTGTCGATGAAAATTTCAGATCCTATTTCGACCAATGGGCATTTTTGTCCACAATTGAAAAGATATCCGCAAACCATCTTGACCATCTCATTTCAAAACTATGTCAAGGTCATGAACTGGGCCTATTAAAAATTGATGAGGAAGAGGAAAAGCCCTGGGAAACTCATAAGAATCAAATTGTTCTGCAAAAGATTGATTTTCCAAAACAGCTCGATATTGTCAAAGCAAATATGTTGTTTATTCCCAAAGCAGCAATTTCGCAAAAGGCGTTGAACCGGTTAAAGCGGCTCGCCTCTTTTAAAAACTCGATGTTCTATCGACAACAGGCCATGCGTTTGTCAACTTACGGGTATGACCGGATTATTTCCTGCTCGGACGAGACCAAAGAGTACCTGTGTTTGCCCAGAGGATGCGAACCTGAGTTGTCCCGCGAACTTGAAGCTCTCGGGATTGAGGTCCGGTTTGTCGATAAAACCTTTAGCGGGAAAAGTATTGATGTCAAATTTAATGGTCAGTTGAGAGATGAACAGCTTCTGGCCCTGAAATCACTACTGCAACACGATAGCGGAATACTTTCAGGCACAACCGCCTTTGGTAAAACAATCGTGGCAATCAAGCTGATTGCCGAGAAAAAGGTAAACACGCTGATTTTGGTTGATAAAATCAGCCTGCTGTCCCAATGGAAGGAAAAACTGTCGGAATTTCTGGTTGTCAATGAACCATTGCCGGAGCAGCCAATAGCTACAATCAAGAAAAGGGGGCGAAAAAAGAAAATAGAGGTAATTGGTCAATTGGGAGGCGGCAAAAATTCGTTAAACGGTATCGTCGATATTGCGGTGATGCAGTCGCTGGGTCGACAGGGAGAGGTTAAAGATTACGTTAAGAACTACGGGATGATCATTGCCGACGAGTGTCATCATGCTGCGGCATTCACCTATGAACAAATCCTGAAAACCGCCAATGCGAAATATATCTATGGTCTAACCGCCACACCAATTCGAAAAGATGGGCACCATCCGCTTTTGTTTATGTATTGCGGTCCCATTCGCTACCGGGACAATCCTATAAAACAAGCCGAGAAGAGACCTTTTGATCATTGTATCGTTCCGCGATTTACATCTCTGCGGATTCCTTTGGGCAGTGACGAAAAGGATCTCTCCATTCAGGAATTATATGCTGAAATCACTGATAACGATTTCAGGAATCAACAGATTGTCGAAGATGTGCTGAAAAATTATTCTCAAGGCAGAAACTGCATTGTTTTATCGCTCAGAACCGCCCATGTTGAACTGCTTGCCAAAAGGTTAACGGAAGAAGTTCCGAATGTTATAATCATGATGGGCGGCATGGGGAAAAAAATAACGAAGCAGGCCTTCCAACGTCTCACCGATATTCCTGCTGGCAAAAATTTTATCCTGGTGGCCACCGGCCATTTTATCGGAGAAGGATTTGACGAACCCCGCCTTGATACGCTGTTTCTGGCCATGCCGATATCATGGAAAGGTACGCTCCAGCAATATGCCGGGAGGCTTCACCGACTGTTTGAAACGAAAAAAGAGGTGCGAATTTATGATTATGTGGATATCCAGGTGAAAATGCTGGAAAAAATGTATCAAAAGCGGCTGAACGGATACGCTTTGATGGGATATAAAGCCAAAAGTGAAGAGATAACGGACGCATCCTTGGATATCATTTTCAATAAAGACAATTTTTTGCCGGTTTTTAATCAGGATATCGTTGCTGCTAATAAAGAGATCTTAATCGTAAGCCCGTTTGTCAGAAAAAGACGCACTCAGCAGATGATACAACAACTGAAAATTCCAATCAGCAAAAATATTCGAGTCAGCGCCGTAACTCGACCGCAAGATGATTTTGCAGTGAAAGATCACCCCTCTTTGCAAAACACGTTAAACCTGTTAACAGCCAACGGAGTAAATGTCATTTTTAAATCCAATATCCACCAGAAATTTGCAATCATTGATCAAAAGGTTGTGTGGTATGGCAGCATCAACCTGCTAAGTTATGGAAGTGCTCAAGAAAGTATCATGCGAATTGAAAGTTCCAATATTGCAAATGAATTGATGAAAAGTATTGAATAGGTATAACTCAATACATCAATGTCATCATTAATGACGTCAGCGATCCAGATGAGCACAATACTGTTCAAAGTAAATAATTGATGATCAGTCAGAAATCTGATATAACTAATCATAATGCGTCTTCTAATAAATATTATTTTAACAAGATCGGCCTATGCTGGATATTGAAAAGCAGATAAGCCATTGGTGTGCAGGTGCAACTGAAGATTGGGACGTTGCCTGTAGTTTGGTGTCGCAGGGCAAGCTCCGGCATGGACTTTTCTTCGCTCACCTGACTTTGGAAAAGGTTCTTAAAGCCCATGTGTGTCGAACTAATCGCGAACTTGCCCCACCTATTCACAATCTGATTCGATTGGCTGAAAGAGCCAACCTTTCTTTGGGGCCGGAGCAACGAAACTTGCTGGCGGAGGTGAACAGTTTCAATATTGAAGGGCGTTACCCCGAACTTTTTCTTCCGCTTCCGTCTCAGCAGGAAGCGGACAACTACATTAACAAGATCGGAGAGATGATGAAATGCTTGAACCAGATGTTCTGATGTCGGCAAGACACTATATTGACGCCATAAAACGCTCTGGAACTGAAGTTGAGTTTGTTGTGGTATTTGGTTCGCAAGTTAGCGGAAAGAGTCATGAGTGGAGTGATATTGACCTGATGGTGGTCTCTCCTGAGTTTGATGATATGAAAGACCGAAGTGTTGTAAATCTTCTTTGGCGCCTTGCCGCTCTCGTCGATAGCCGCATTGAGCCCATACCTTGTGGTTCCAGGCAATGGCGGGAAGATGATATGAGTGCAATTGTCGAAATTGTTCGGCGTGAAGGTGAGATTTTACGGGCCGCTTAAAAGGCAGTCGTTTT
>JAYEGS010000065.1:0-4909 GCA_034659215.1 Pseudomonadota bacterium
GATCGTCGAGGACTTTTCGGTTGGCACAATCTTTTTTTAAGGATTCATCGATAGCGTAGAGCAGATGATCCCGATCAATCGGTTTGGTCAGGAAATCTATGGCCCCCTTTTTCATGGCCTGGGCTGCTATCGGCACATCAGCTTGTCCTGAAATGAAAATAATCGGCATACCGCAACCCCTTTTTGTAAGCTCCTCTTGAAGCTCCAGGCCGCTCAACTCCGGCATCTCGATATCAAGAAGAATACATCCATGAACATTATACCGTTTGCTGTCGAGAAATTCACGGGCAGAAACAAATGCTTCAGAATTTATCCCGGCGGTATTAATTAAACGGGATAACACCTTACGTATGAAAGGGTCATCGTCAATTATAAATATTGTAGCCATCATGCTCTAAATATAATGTACTAAATAATTTAAGTCAAACAGATAACCTGGCAAATATATCCACTGGCAATCTCAACATTCCTGATGTTTCGCAAACAAAAGATATATCGTAAATATACGTCACTTTTCAATAACTTCGCCGTGGAATTGGTCGGGCTGGATGGGGCACAGGTAGGTATTATTCAGTCAGTCAGATGATCTGCATTGAAAATCGTCCCAAACTATAACAATTACGACTGTCGGAAACCGCCCCAGGGAGGTCGGCTCCCAGGGACGGTTTTTTAATTTTATGACTAAAACGTGTTACTTACTTCTCCTGCCAGTTGGGGGAACGTTTTTCCATGAAAGCCTTGATCCCTTCGGCGGCATCTTCGGTCGTGCACATCCGGGCAAAAGCTTCGTTCATGTATTCGAATGCTTTATAGTAATCCTGGTCGGCGGCACCATAGTAAGCCGTCTTAGCAATCTGCAGGGCTATCGGACTTTTCTTCGCCAATTCAGCAGCCCATTTACGGGTTTCGGCTTCGAGCTCATCGTCGGCTACGACCCGGTTTACCAGACCCATTTGCAGGGCCTCGTCGGCCTTGATCAGCTGACCGTCGAAAAGTAGCTCCAGAGCTTTTTTCCGGCCCACCATTTTGCTGACCGGCACCACAGGGCCAATACAATTCAAACCGACATTGATTGCCGTCAGACCATAGCGTGCACTTTCGGCCATAACCGCAAGATCAGCGGCGGCCACCACCCCGGCACCATTGGCCGCAGCCACCCCATGAACCTGGGCGATCACCGGCTTGTTCATACGGCTGATATTAACCAGGGGAGTCTCCATGGTTTCGATCCACTCTTTGTACTCCATCGCCGTCTTGCCAAAGAAATCACTGACATCAATCCCGGCGCAGAATGCCTTGCCGGCACCTTTGAGGATAATCACGCGAATATCATCGCGACCATCCAGTTCGAGCAAGGCCTGATTGAGCTCACGGGCCAGCGGCAGGCTGAAAGTATTCAAACTTTTCGGCCGATTAAGGGTTATTTCACCAACAAACTCATCAACTACTTCGACTAATACGTTTTCATAACTCATTTTCCACACCTCTAATAAAAGATTTAAAAACAGTGGGGCTTTAATAGCACCCGGAAAGCCTTAACCAATCAAAGAGTAAGGCCTTCTAACGCAAAGTTTCCGTAAAGGTAAAAACCACTGAGCTGTCGCCTTCACAATACGCTTTAATAAATTATCAGGAGCCGGCAAAAGACCATGAACATCTTAACCTTGGGAATATATATAATTACTTAAGCTTGACCGTGGCAATCTCAACCTATTGCCATAAAGAACAAATCGAGCTCATCGAAATCTTCTTGCTGACTGAGTTTTGAGGGAGGAACAATGTAGACCGTTGAAGTGAGAAATGAGATTAAGCTTGACAATAGTTCTTTATCCATATTAAGCAACCACTCAAACAATCAGTACACAAACTATTGGTATAGATAACTCTATACTAAATAATAGAGTGTCTTGACAACCTAAAAAACAAGAAATTGCTGATCTGAACTTAAACATCCTCTGGTTTTCCGTTTTTTTCAAACTTTACAATGATTTTGTGTGTCGCAGAAACAGAGAGTCTCACATCTTTATCAAAAATACAGAGGAATAGTTATGCTTTTTCAGGAATGCATCTGCTTTTCATTAGGCAAAGTCTCTCGACAAATGGCTAAGGTCTACCGTGATCGCCTCATCCAATATGGCATTTCCCAACCCCAGTTTTTTTACTAATCGCTCTTTATGAGGAAGTCATGAAAAAACTTGAGGTGACAACCGATTTTACAATTTAAAAAATTAACGAAGAGGCGATGGTGAGTCAGAAAGGTCAGGTATTGGAAAAAAAACAACAAATGCACTACGGCTGGATCATCACTTTTACAGGTATGGCCGTTCTTTTCTCCTGCTTGGGATTGGGCCGCTTTTCTTTAGGAATGCTCCTGCCCTCCATGGGGGTCTCCCTGGATTTGAATTATTCTCAAATGGGACTCATTGGCACGGGCAATTTTGTGGGATATATGATCTCTGTGGCTCTGGCCGGAATTATTGCCCGGGTTATTGGTGCCAGGTGGACCATTTCATTAGGGCTTGTTTTGGTGGGTGGTTCCATGGTGCTTATCAGCCGGGCCGCAGGATTTATCGAAATTATGACATTATATGTAGCTACGGGTATCGGGTCTGGACTTGCAAATGTACCTATGATGGGACTGGTCTCCCACTGGTTTTTTAAAAGCAACCGGGGCCGGGCCGCAGGCACCATGCTGTCTGGTAACGGGATTGCTATTGTGTTTACAGGGCTGTTCATCCCTTGGGTTAATTTTTCCATGGGGGCAGAAGGCTGGCGAACCGGCTGGCTGACCATTGGCATTATCTCTCTTTTCATTGCCGCTGTAGCCGCATTTTTCCTACGTAATGAACCCAGAGAAAAAGGTCTCACACCCATGGGTAAAGTTGATTCTATACCAGTATCTTCTGAATCTGAGTCCCAAAAAAAAGAATCAAAATCTAATAAATGGTCAATGGTGCATCTGGGCTGCATTTATGCCCTCTTCGGGGCCACTTATGTAGTTTATGCTACATTTATTGTCACCACCATGGTTAATGAACGGGGGTTTGGTGAGAACACAGCAGGCACATTCTGGGCTGTTGTCGGTGGGCTTTCAATTTTTTCCGGTCCTTTGTTCGGATGGCTATCTGATCGTCTTGGGCGAAAAATTGGCATGATGCTGGTTTACACATTGTTCACCATTTCTTATGTCTTGGTAGCTGCCAACCTTCCGAATCCGTTTTTATATGCATCTATTGGCATTTTCGGTATATCAGTGTGGAGTATCCCGACCATTATGTCGGCAACTGTCGGAGACTACGCGGGGCCTATTCGAGCTGTAAAGGCCTTTGGTTTTATTACATTATTTTTTGGAGTTGGGCAAATCACCGGTCCTGCTGTGGCAGGTTTTACAGCAGATATCACTGGAACATTCAGTATGGCATTCTGGTTATGTGCGATTTTAACCGGAGGGGCAGTCGTGCTGACCTACTTTTTGCGGCCACCTTCTGATCTTTAAGAATCAATCAAAAACAACATTGATATAATTTTTGCGATAGCTTAGGGCGCTGAACCAAATAAGCCGGTTGCCGTGTTGCGGGCAGCCTTTTAGTCATAAAAGCCACGAAAAATTCCTTTTGCGAAGAGGGAAGTTTTTTCGTGGCTTTTTTGTTGTTTTTACACTGTTATAGAAATTATCAATCTAATGCGTTGTTAAATCTACAATAGCGATTGGATTTTTAAATGAAAATCTACTAATCATTGATCTCTGGATATTAAGAGGCTGACAATTGGGCTGAATAGTTACCAAATATTAATGATCGTGGAGAAGAAGAGATGAAGCGTAAAGGTATGGTTTTCATTATGGCCTTGCTGCTGGTTATGGTATCAGGCAATCAGGTTTTTGCCGGGGCCTGGACTGCAAAGCAGGGTGGCATGTACAATAAGCTGGCGTTTAACTATTTTGAAAGCAAACATTATTACGATGAGGATGGCGATCGGCATCGTCTGGCCTATGACGGCAAGTATACTGATACTAATCTTAACTGGTACCTCGAATATGGCCTCATTGATCAGCTCACCCTGATCGGTTCCTTCTATTATAAATGGCTTGAGCAGGAAAATGACTATTTCAGGGCCAAAAGCAGGGGCGTCGGCGACTTTGAAGTTGGTCTCAAATGGAAGATTTTAGACGACCCGGTGGTTCTGGCAATTCAGGGGCTGACAAAAATTTCAGGTCCCTATGACGATGATGATGTTCCGGGTCTCGGTAACGACCAGACCGATTTTGAACTGCGTCTTTTGCTCGGCAAATCACTCTATCCGCTACCTCTCTATATGGGTTTTGAAGCAGCCTATCGTTGGCGGACTAAAGCTCCGGCCGATGAGTGGCGTCTGCTTGCCGAACTCGGTGGTAACGCCGGAAAATATTTTTATGGACGTATCAAACTTGATTGTCTGTTCAGTGCTAACAATGCTGACAGTAATGCCGGGTTTACCAACATCACTCTGACCCCCGAATATGATCTGGTTACTTTAGAGACCACCGTCGGAGTCAATTTCAATGAACATTTAAGTCTGGAACTTTCCTACGCCCCGACGCTCTATGGTGAGTATACGGCCGCCGGTTACAGCATTAGTTCAGCCCTGATTTACTCATTTTAGGAGCCTGTCCGAGAATGCTCTTTTCCCCCAGCTCATCGTTATTTTTTGAAAATAATGCTCGAAATACTAAGTGTATGTCTGTGCTTATTTTTAAAAAATGCCTCGATCTGAGAAAAAATTTCTATTCTCGGACAGGCTCCTGTTGTTAATAATTTTATAGAACAGGAGTAACCAAGATGTTGCGTACAATGTTTTTTACTATTTTATCGGTTCTGGTCATAGCCGTTCTTCAGGTTCAGGCTTTTAACCTAAGCTCTTCCCATATCAA
>JAYEGS010000066.1:0-21367 GCA_034659215.1 Pseudomonadota bacterium
GTTTTACGCGGCCTCATCGAACCTTCCGAATGCAATCTGTTCGGCACCATCTGCACCCCGGCCAACCCCTTTGGCCCCTGCATGGTCTCAAACGAAGGCTGTTGCGCCGCCTTTTTTCGCTATCCAACAACTTAAGGAAACATCAATATGAAAATTAATGTCGTCACCAATATTCTTGATGCCAACAATCGGATTGCTTTAGATAACCGTGCTTTTTTTGATAAAAAAAAAGTTTTCGTCATTAACCTGATGAGTTCGCCGGGCGCGGGCAAGACCACTCTGGTTGAAAAAACGATTATTGCTTTGCGCGAGCGCTTTCAAATCGGCGTCATTGAAGGAGATATCCAGGATAGCTACGACGCCGAAAGAATCGCCAAACTTGATATCCCGGTCGTCCAGATCAATACCGGCGGTGCCTGCCACCTTGACGGCAACATGATCAAGGAGACTTTTCCTTCGTTCGATTTTGACAATCTCGATCTTCTGATCACCGAAAATGTCGGCAACCTGGTCTGTCCGGCGGAGTTCAAGATCGGTGAGAATGCGAAGATCATGATTTTAAGTACGCCGGAGGGAGCCGATAAACCGGCCAAATACCCGCTCATGTTTGCAGAATCATCGGTTCTTCTGATCAACAAGATCGATCTCGCCCCCTACGTTGATTTCGATCTTAAAAAAGCCCGTCATGATGCTCTTGCCATCAATCCTGATCTCCAGATTTTTAAAGTCTCCTGCAAAGATGAGAACGGCCTGAAAAAATGGTTTACCTGGCTGACTAAAGCCATCGAAGATTTCCGGAAGGCGATGGAAAAAGGTCAATAAAGCTTGAAAATAAAAAGATTACGTCTTCATTTTACCGGCGTCGTTCAGGGTGTCGGTTTTCGCCCGCATGTCTATCGCCTGGCCACAAAGTTGCGACTCTCCGGTTTCGTTTGTAATCGACCGGATGGAGTCAGGGTTGAGATCGAAGGCCTGGAGATAGACGTTGATCAGTTTACAAAACAACTCCTCTCGACCCTGCCGGCTCCGGCAATAGTCAACAATTCCACCCGGCAAGAGTTACTCTTTAAGGAGATTCCTGACGGCAGACCGGAGACATCCAACCCGTTCGAAATTCGAGAAAGCCCGCAAGAAGGTTCTCAAGAACTCACTATCGGGGCCGACATGGCAACCTGTCCGGCCTGTCTTAACGAGATGAATGATCCCGCTGATCGACGCTTTGGCTATCCCTTTATCAACTGTACCGACTGTGGCCCGCGCCTGACGATTGTCAAAGATCTTCCCTATGACCGACAACGAACATCAATGGCCCCCTTTCCTCTCTGTCGTAAATGTCAGGATGAGTATGATGATCCGCAAAGCCGCCGCTTCCACGCCGAAGCCACCGCCTGCCCGGAATGTGGGCCGCAACTGACATTATGCGATACTCAAGGAGAGAAAATAGCGGCTACGAACATACTACATGCAACCGGAAAACTTCTCAAAGAGGGCAAAATTGTTGCCCTCAAGGGACTCGGTGGTTTCCACTTAGCGGTAGCCGCCGCTAACCACGAAGCCGTCAACCGCCTGCGCAAACGGAAACAACGTGATGGTAAACCTTTCGCTCTGATGGTCAAAGATTTGGCCGCCGCCGAAAAACTGGCCTATCTCAATGAAACCGAAAAAGAACTCCTCCTCACCCCGTCCCGACCAATTCTCCTGCTTGAGAAAAAAGATGAGAACAGCCACCAATTATCGTCCGCGATAGCTCCGGGTTTGGCCCACTATGGCATCATGCTGCCCTATACACCACTCCATCACCTGCTCTTTGCCGAGGGGATTACGGCGCTGGTGATGACCAGCGCTAATCTTCATGATGAACCGATTTGCATTGATAACCGGGAAGCGTTGCAACGCTTAAAAAAAATTGCCGACTTTTTTCTGCTCCATAATCGCGATATTGTTATCCGTCTTGATGACTCCGTCGTCATGGTGGTCAATCAGCAGATGCAACTTCTTCGACGTTCCCGGGGCTATGTCCCGCAAAGCCTCTCACTTGATGATAACAGCCCAGATCCGTTTCCAGCGATTCTTGCCTTGGGTGGTCAGCTCAAAAACTCGCTCTGTCTGCTAAAAGATAAAAAAGCCCTCAGCTCTCCCCATATCGGCGATCTGGAGACCCCACAGGCCCGTGATTTTTTTCATGAAAATATTGGACTGATGGAAAAAATCTCTGCTTGTCAACCGGAAATCATCGCTTGCGACCTGCATCCCGCTTACTACAGCTCAACCGCCGCGAAAAAGCTTTCCGCCAAGACCATTATCAGGGTTCAGCACCATCACGCCCACATCGTCAGCTGTATGGCCGACAACCAGATTTCAGGCCCGGTCTTAGGTTTGGCCATGGATGGTACCGGCTATGGTACGGATGGTCATATCTGGGGCGGAGAATTCTTACACGTGGAGGAAAACAGCTTTACCCGACTCGGCCAACTCACCTACTTCCGGCTGCCGGGCGGAGAACGAGCGATTCGCGAACCTTGGCGCATCGGCTTAAGCCTGCTGCAGCAGGCCGATCCTGACGATTGGTTGAAAAAAGCCCGAGATCTAAAATTTTTTCCTGATTCTTTTTCCGATCAGGATCTTTCGTTAATCTTGAAACAATCGGTCAACAATCCTCTGACCTCAAGCCTGGGACGGTTTTTTGATGGGGTTGCCGCCATCCTCGGTTTTTCCCAAGCGACCATCTACGAGGGCCAAGCCGCAATTGAGCTCGAAGCCATGGCGACGAAATTCCGCCGGATTCACCAGAACCACAAAACTTCAACCACAGCTCTACTACCCTGGACAATTACCGAGGAGTTGCGAGCGAAAGACGAGCGCTACTATCAACTAAACCTTTTACCCATGATAAAAAAACTCGCGGAGCTCTCCCTTAGCGGACATTCCAGAGAGGCTCTGGCGGCTCTTTATCACGACTCACTGACCAGTTCACTGATGACCACAGCGGAAAGGTTAGCTAAACGACACAACCTTGAGCGAATCGTTTTGAGCGGTGGCTGTTTTCAGAATCGCCTGCTCATCGAAGGCTGTCAACAATGGCCTGGAAATAAGTGTAACTCTGACAACAACAAAAATCAAACAATGACGATCTACTGTCACCGTCAAGTGCCAACCAATGATGGCGGTCTGGCCCTTGGTCAAGCCCTGATTGCAGCCCAGCAGATGGCAAAATAATATTAGGATATTAAAATTATGGATAATTTGATTATGCTTGGTCATGGTGGTGGCGGCCGCTTAACATCTGACCTGGTTTGTGACCTTTTTCTGAAAAATTTCCGCAATTCTCATTTAGAACCACTCAATGACTGCGCCCTGCTGACCGTCGACCACAAAAACCTTAGTTTTACAACCGACAGTTATGTCGTCAGCCCCCTTTTTTTCCCCGGCGGCAATATCGGCTCACTGGCCGTACACGGCACGGTTAATGATCTCGCCATGTCCGGAGCCCGGCCCCTCTATTTAAGTGCGGGTTATATCATTGAAGAGGGATTTGGGTTGGCCGATCTTGAAAAAATCGTTATCTCGATGGCCGCAGCCGCACAATCTGCCGGCGTTCAGATCGTCACCGGTGACACCAAGGTTGTCCCTAGAGGCATGGCCGACGGTGTCTATATCAATACCGCCGGAATCGGAGTTCATGAAAAAGCACCATTAGGACCGCAGCGGATTAAAAAGGATGATGTTATCATCGTCAATGGCACAATCGGCGACCATGGAGCCGCCGTCATCACTTCCCGCGAGGAGGGATTTTCGGAAAACAACATAATCTCGGACGCCGCCGCCTTAAACCATCTGGTGCAAAAATTACAGAAAAACTCCGTCAACATTCACTGTCTGCGAGATGCCACCCGAGGCGGTGCCGGTGGTGTTCTGGCCGAACTCGCCGAACAATCTCGAACCCACCTACAAATTGAGGAAAAATCTCTCCCGGTTCAAGAAGAGGTTCGCGGTTTTGCTGAAATCTTCGGATTAGAACCCCTCTTCCTGGCTAACGAGGGGAAAATGCTGCTCTTTTGTCCGGCCGATGAGGCCAAAAAAGTTCTGGAGATCATGCAAGATGATCCCCTAGGAAAAAATGCCGCAATTATCGGCCGGGTGAGTGAAGAAAATCAGCCAACGGGAAGAGTCACGATGAAAACGCTGATCGGAGGAGAACGCATTATTGATCAACCGAGTGGTGATCTGGTACCGAGAATTTGTTGAGTTGTAACTATTCAGCGTAATGTATTCTTCAAACTATCTCGATACGGGGACATTGCTCCAGGCGGCGGCTGCCAAGCCTTTATGCCGGTCTGAGCTGTGTCCCCCTCGAAGCCGGGCGAAGCCAATGTTCGCACCATTTGCTGTGGTTTTAAGGTAATCACGCTGAACAGTTACGTTGAGTTTAGATTTATCGTTTAAGGGAGACCATGACTTCAAGGTGGGTAGTACCGGCATACATGTCGTAGGCACTAAGTGAATCTAAAGTAAAACTGTTAGAAAATGCTTTGAGACGAGCGAGATCGCGGGCCAGGGTGGCCGGATTGCAGCTGATATAGATAAGCTGTGCAGCCCGGCTTTTAACCATTTTTTCGATAATAACCGGTTGCAAGCCACTACGCGGAGGATCAACAACCAGCGTATCAAGAGCTTTGGGCAACGCTTTTTTCTCGACCCTACCGCTGACTATACGCACATTTTCCAAACCGTTACGAGCCGCGTTGCGGCGGCCTCTGGCGGCGGCCGCGGAATCACTTTCGTAAACGGTCAAATTCCGGGCAATGGTTGCCAACGGCAACGAGAAAGTGCCGCTGCCGCCATAGAGTTCAGCCACTTCACGAGCATCGACGCAATATTGCCGAAGATCGTTGATTATCAGCCGGGTTATCGCCGGATTTGCTTGGGCAAAACCTGAAGCCGCCAATTCAAGATCACCAAAACCATAGTTTTCGGTCACGGTTTCCTGAATCCCGGGAATCGCTTGATAGTTGCGACCATTATCTGCGGCCGCAGCGAAGTCTCCACCGGCACTTGCCAGCCCGTAAAATGTCGTCATTTTTTTCGGCAAAGTCGGTGACGCTGCAAGCTCTTTCAGCAAGATCGTCAACCCTTTCGTTAAAACCAGGCAACCCGGAACCGCAACCACTTGATGGCTGCGACGGCGCAAAAAACCAAAATCTCCGGTCTCCGGATCGCGCCGGAAAAGCGCTCGATGCCGGTAATAAAATTCGCTCGGTGCGGCAACCATCTTAACTGCCGCCTGAATCCCGGCTCCGGCCAGAACCTGAACCAACATCTCCTGTTTAAGCTCCAGCTGATCCCGATAAGGGAGATGGAGCAGATCACAACCGCCACACTCTGCATAATGCGGACAAGGCACTTTTCGACGCTTAGAGCCAGGCTTTACAACCTCCTCAAGGTGCCCGATGATATAGCGTTTTTTCTCTTTTTCAACCCTTACCAGAACCTCATCGCCAACCGCTGTTTGAGGGACAAAAACGGCCTTGTCCTGATAAAAACCAAGTCCGTTTCCCGGTGGCGCATATTTTTCAATAACGACTGAAATCATATTTAAGGCGACACATTTGAAGCCACCAACCGGAACCCGAGGGCGTAGGTGCGATTATCAGGTCGGCGCCGATTACGACTGGCCGAACGGACATACCGCGACGGGTTGACCCAACAACTACCACGCGCAACTCGATAAGTACCTGAATCAACACCCCGTGGATTCTTCTCCGGACTCTCTTTATAATAATTTTCACCATACCAGTCGGAACACCACTCCCAGACATTACCCAGCATATCGTAAAGACCAAAACTGTTGGGTTGAAAACTGCCCACCGGGGCGGTCACCATAAAACCATCATCACAATCATGTATACTCCATTTTGGCCACTCCTGCTTGGCCGTCTTGTCGGCCACATTCGCGTGGCGACAAGCTAAGTTCTCATCATCACCCCAATAGCGAACCGTGGTCGTCCCGGCCCGACAGGCATACTCCCATTCGACCTCAGTCGGCAGGCGAAATTTTCTCTTACTTTTAGCCGACAACCATTGAGCATAAGCAACCGCATCTTCCCAGGAGACCTCGACCACCGGCTGCTTATCATCATTCAACGAGTGGCCTGCGTATGACTTACTATCATGATCCGACTTGAATTGCCGATACTGGGCATTTGTCACCTCGCACTGCCCCATCCAGAAACCGTCAACTATGACCTGATGACGAGGCAACTCCTCGGCACAATATTTTTCGTATTTATCGCGCCCCATCACTTTGATCAAATTCTCTTTCTCCGACTCCGTCTGCCCCATCTGGTAAGTGCCCGCCGGTACCCAAACAAACTCCATAGCGGTTATCGGATCGATAAAAGCGGGCTCGGCTGATAGCACCGGAACCACAACCGGAGCCAGGATCAGACTCGACCACAGAAAGGAGAAAAAAGAGATTTGCAAAATACGATTTTTCATTTGTTTAGAACTCTCCAAATTTTCACAAACCTAGATTTTCGAAAATTTGAGTATGCCAAAAGATTACTTTTTGAATTTGCCTTCAAGACAAATAATATTATAATTATATAGCTCTATAACACTATTTGATCTTACGGTTCGCATAGCATAAACCGTTATAAAAAAAAAGCAAAAAATTACTTCGATATAAATGAAAACAAACAAACAAACTGCCAACTCTGGTAAAACCTGATTAATTTTCTCTGAATCTGCATGATTTTTTGTAACTATTCAGCGTAAGTAGGGAAGCACCATATATTGATACATTTCAGCAAATTTGAGGGACATAACCGATTTTTTTGATTCGACAAAATTGTCGATGAATCGCTGCTATTGTCGATTATTTTCCGATCAAGGCTTAGCAGACGACTGTAAAACCGGACTTTTTTATTTTTTTGATGTTGGCACGGCAATCGCAATTCAACAAAAACAGAAAAGCAAATCCTGTGATGTTTCGATGAAGCCATCACAGTTTGTCCGGCCGGGCACGCTTATCGTTTAAAATCCTGGGGGTTGCCCCTTCTATCTGACAACATTTCACACTGGTTATGGTTTTCGGGCTTCTTTGCAGCACATCACTTTGGGCTCGCAACGGCGCAGGGGCTGGGACAGGCGGAGGTTTCATGCTTGATGCGATCCCGGCAGATACTATCGAAGGAGTCGTTACCGACGCCGGCATTTCGGGCTCCGGCTTAATCGTTGACAACGGCACTGAACTTATAACTGTCTATGGCATGGGTCCATTAGGGTTCTGGAACAGCATCGAAGTGCTCAAACCGGCATTTGGTGACAAAGTTGAGATTGATACCGTCGAAGTTACCCTCAGTGATGGTACATCCCGCTTAATTGCTGTCAGTCTAACCATCATTGTCGCCGACGGCGAAGACATCACCGTAGATCTGCGCGACGAAGACGGCCGTCCGGCCTGGCGGGGTATCAACAAACAGGGTGGTGCTAACGGTACCGGCGACTGCAGCGCCTGCCCCAATAGTAAAAATTGCGGTCAGGCTCAGGGCAACGGTACCGGGATTTGTCCTCTGACTACTGAATAAAAAGACTCCTTTTCAATCAGCCGTGACCAAAGATGGTCTCGGCTGATTGAAAAAAATAACAGCACTAACAACTTCCTCTAACCTCGGCCACAAATCTTGCGCTCACCCGATACAGCCCATTTTTTTCATTGCATATGTGACTGAAATAACTTAGGATGATCATTAGTTATTGATATTCCTTTAATTTAATTGAGTTTTAAAAGAAATCAGGGAATGCCACGATCCAAAAAATGGAATTGGCGATATTTGCTTCTTTTGAGCATCATCTGCCTGTTGACGGCAACCAGCGCCTTCGCACTGGATCTCGAAATGAGTGTCGGCAGCGGCTATGATGACAATCCGCGCCTGGAAAAGGGCTCTGAAGGGGCGGCTTTTACTGAGGCTGAAATTAATATATGGTGGACTTTACCGCTGCCAAATTACCCATCCACCTCAATTACCCTGTTGAGTTTCGCCAACTATCAACTCTATGACGGGCTTGACGATAATTGGCAGCTTGGGGCCGGAGTAGTAACCTCAACCCAATTGCCCGAACTACCCTGTCGCCTGGAATTTTTCAGTGACATAGCCGCCTATCGCAACCCCTTGGTCGATGATAACGAGTTCGACAATTTAAGCCTCGGCTCTCGCCTGATCTGGTTTGCCGGATCCCGCCTGAATCTGGAGTTTGAAGCTAGTTTAAGTTGGGAAGATTATTGCCGGACAATCACCCCGGAAAATCAAAGAAATGGCGGGCACAGCCTTAACGGCAGTACCGACAAGAAGCAACCGGTAAACCAACAAAACTCTCTTAACCCACATAATACCGGACAACCGAAACACCATAACAGCGGTGACCGCAGTGATCGGCTGGTCGCAACTGCACTAAAAGCTTTTTATGCCTTTACCCCTTATCTGGATGGCGGCAGCGAAGTTTTCTGGCGGCACCGCCACTCGTCAATTGATGCGGAAAAACGTTCAGCTTATGGCCTTGGCGTAAATCTAAATTGGCACCCGACCGCAACCTTGGAATTTATCTGGGCCTTAAGCGGAGAACGGCTTCCCTATAAATATGATTACCGCAAAGAAGAACGTACGGAAAAGATCTACACCTCCGAAATTATTGCTTCCTGGCGACGGGGCAGCTGGTCTATTTCAGGCGCCTGGAACTGGAGCAAAAGAGATTCAGTTATCAACGAAGATGACTATCGGCACAATTTATGGCAAGGTCGTTTAACATACTCATATTAAGCCTCATCGGGGCCTGCATGCTCTTTTTCCTGGATGCCGGGCAACCAAATCAAGCCCGGGCCTGGGAACTGGTATGCGGTCGCATCAGCACCATGGTCGAAGTCAATGGTAAAATCCACCTGACCGTCATCACTGACTCGCAAACGGCCAAAAGCCCAGAATCCACATCCGCAAAGATCTCACAAACTACTATTGATCTGGAAATTCCTCGCCAAGAGTTACCGTCCCGCCTCAAAGAGGGCGATCTTATCCGAATCTGGAAACAAAACGATAATCCATCTAAGACAGTGCGGATTTCATACGGCCGGGGCTACGACCCGACCGGGGTACGTTCACGCTTAAGTGGCCGCGGCCGACGTTCCGGTGGCGGCCGCGGTGGCGGGAAAGGCGGCCATGGCGGACGCTAAACGAAATCACGAACCGGAGTTTTCCTCCCCAGCCAGGAAAATTCAAAGGAGAAAGAAAAGTCGGCCTGCAAGCAAAACGGCCGAAAAGCGCAAACTGCCTTTATGGCTGACCAACCTCCTGCTCTTCGGAGCTCTCATCCTGGTCGTTCTGCTCTATTTTTTCTGGCAGGCCGACCGTGAACAGCGCTCATTCTATCGCCACACCCGAGAACACACCCAGCTTCTGGCCCAGGTAATTCAGCTTAACGCCGATAACGCTATCGCCTCGGCCGCAGTGGTCAAAACGGTGGCCCGTACGTTCATGCTTAATTCAGCCCGCTTTATCGACTATCTAGCTGCGATCGAACCTTTCACCGAAGCCGAATTGACGGCTCTGGCTTTAGAGTCCGGTCTTAATGGAATCACTATTGATGATGGTCATAAAAGGGTCAGTGGTCCACCGCAATGGCAAAACGACTATAGCGCTATCTCGCTGAAAAAAATCGACAACCAGATCCGCTTTACGCATCATACTGAAGGCCATATCTTTACCCTTTCTTATCCCCGACAGGAGGGAGAGGGCAATATGTGGCTCGGTTTCGGAGCTCAACGACTCGAATCTCTGCAAAAACAGGTCGGTATCGAACAACTGCTTGAAACCCTAAACAATGTACCGGGAATAACCTACGTTCGTCTTGAGCCCACAAACCTCTCCCCAACATCTCCCCAACAACCCTTAAAAGAGATTATCACGGATAGCAAAATGATAGTTGAGGCCCGGCTGCCGATGAACGGGCAAACCCTTACGGCCGGTTTCAAATCAGATTTTCTGGTGGCCAGAAAACAGGGTCTTTGGCGTGATTTTTTCCTTTTCGCCCTGCTTTTAGCGGGACTTGGATGTTTTTGCTCCTGGCTCCTCTACCGTTATCAATTGGCCTCTTTATTAAATGTCCGCCGCTATGAACAACGTCTCGCCCGCGAACGTGAAGATGCGGCATTAGGAAGAGCTGCGGCGGCCCTGGCCCATGAGATTCGCAACCCCTTAAATGCTATCAGTATCGGTCTCCAGCGCTTAGAGATTGAGGAGAGTGGTTTAAAGTCAGAATATGACCCATTGGTAAGCGCTATGCGCAATGCCGTCGGCCGGGCCGACAGCATTGTCGGCGATCTGCGCCGCTTTGCCCAACCCCTTAATCCCGAACGTAACGCTCTGGACATCAGCGCCTTGGTCACTGATATTATAGCCCTTTATCAGACAAAAGCTGATACGTTGGCTATCGAGATCTCCCTGAAAAGCAAATTATCAACCCAAAACAGATTCATCCCGGCTGACACCGACCTCCTCGGTCAAGCCCTGGAAAACCTCTTGAAAAATGCACTCGAAGCCCAGCCTGAAGGCGGCTTTCTCAAAATCACATTGCAAAAAAGCAACCAGGAACTTGAATTAATCTTTGAAAATGGCGGACTTGAAATTCCAGAGATAGAGATTAAAAAAATTATCGAGCCCTGGTTCACCAGCAAAACCCGCGGCACCGGGCTGGGCTTGGCAATGGTAGAGCGGATCATCCGGGCCCACAATGGCCGATTCACAGTTGAAGCCGCTGAGCCCGGGGTTCTGCGGCAGCACATTTTTTTACCAAAGTAGAGACTATGCATATTTTAATTGTTGATGATGAAAAAGACCAGCGCGAGCTCTTGGGCGGTTTTCTTGAAAAACAGGGATTTACTATCAGCTTGGCGGGTGATGGCAAACAGGCTCTGCTTTTAATAAACCATGAGAATATCGATCTGGCCCTACTCGACCATCGTTTGCCGGATATCAACGGCGACGAACTCCTGATCGCCTTGAAAGAGATCAATCCACGATTGAGAACCATCATGATCACCGCCTATGGCGCGGTTGAAACCGCAGTTAATGTCATGCGCTCGGGGGCTGATGATTTTTTTGAAAAGCCGGTCGACCTTAACCATCTCCTCGAACGTTTAAGAGCCCTGGAACAGGAGATCATGGTTGACTTTGACGCCGAGGAGGTGAATACGGTACTCGACCAAGAGCGTGAACTACCACTGAAACTGGTCGGCAGCAGCGCCGCCATGCGCGAGCTGCTTTCGATAATACGACGGGCCGCACCGACCCCGTGGACGGTTTTAATTAGTGGTGAAACCGGTACCGGCAAAGAGCTTATTGCCCGTCTGCTGCACCTCTTGAGTCCACGCCGAGAGCATCCTTTCGTTGCCATAAACTGTGCGGCAATGCCGGAAAATCTGGTCGAGTCAGAACTCTTCGGTCATGAAAAAGGGGCTTTTACCGGAGCTTCAGGACGCCGCCGCGGCCATTTTGAGATCGCCTCCGGCGGTACTTTGATGCTTGATGAGATCGGCGAACTGCCCCTCGGCACCCAGGCCAAGCTCTTACGCGCCCTACAGGAGAAAAAGATTACCCGGGTGGGTGGAGAGAAGGAGATTGAGGTTGATATCAGGCTGCTGGCGGCGACCAACCGGAATTTGAGTGAAATGGTTAAAGCCGGAACTTTTCGTGAAGATCTCTTCTACCGTCTCAAAGTAATTGAGGTCGAAATCCCGCCTTTACGCAGTCGGCGTGAAGATATTCCCGATCTGATCACAGCTTTCCTTGAACGCTATGGCTTAAGCGGAATCCAATTTTCCGCCGATGCCCTGAATACTTTAGCCCGTTACCATTTCCCCGGCAATATCAGGGAGCTCGAACATATCGTCCAGAGAACTTCGACCCTGGCCCGGAGCTCCATGATTCGGGCCGCCGACCTGCCTGCCGAGGTTCGCTTTCCGGAAAAAAACAGTAACGGTACCCTCGAAGAACACCTAACCGTAATCGAGCGCCGACTCATAGTGGAAGCCCTGGAAAAACACGACGGGATCCAGACCCGGGCCGCCGAGGCTTTGGGTTTAAGCGAACGCGTCCTACGCTACAAAATCAACAAATATAAAATTCGTAAACCATAAGGATTAACGGCGTAATAGCTTATAAAGTTCAGACGGCTGGCGGTCATGGGCCTGGGCCAACGCCATGAATCTTTGCTGACCATCGCTTTCGATACCGGCCTCTTTAAGTCGTTGTAAAAGAGTTGACAGAGGAACTTTGTAGACCTCAGCAATTTCATTAAGAGTCAAACGACCAAAACCGGGTGGTGGAAATTCCGGCAACCCGGTTGCCGGAGCCTGAGGCCGCATAATCTGAAAAAGTTTTTGCGGCGAAGTCCGGTTGGCCTTGGCTATGGCCAACAGAGTCTGCTTCTTTCCAAGAACTACAATTCCAGCATCTCGCAAAAGCGCCAGAGAGTCATCAGGGTCAAGCTTAGTTCGCAGGGCAAACTCCTGAAAACTGGAAAGCTCGGCATGACCATAGGGCGGCATGCCAAAAGCTAGAGCCGCCCGATCCTTGATTTTGGCATTAAGCTGGAGAGGTAAAGAGAGCGGCGGCAACTCGAAAAGCGTACCCGCGACAAAAAACAGACAGATAAAAGAAGCCAGCCAAAATTCACGGCCCGAGCTTTTCCCGGCTTTGGCCGCGACTCGCCCCATATAGGCAAGAATCGGACGCCAGTTGTAAACCGTATGCCAAATTCCGACAACCAGAAAGAGGAGGCCCAAGTTGATATGAAGATTGCCCCACTGCTCCTTATCAAGGCCCAGCATCCGCCAGTCGGCCCAAAAGGCAACCCGCCCCTGAGGCGTAACATATAAGATTATACTGGTTAGGACTAACACCAGAAAAGATAAAAACAGAACCAAAGAAACCACACGCCTCAACTTCATTTCGACAATCTCCTTTCAATAAACATATTTCATATTGAACATTATACTTGACTATGATACTATGAATAAATATATTTGTCTATATGATTTTATTTATAGCGCAGGAGAGATCAGGAGTCGCACAAATGAACAATTCCGGTTTAAATTGGGGATACATGAAAAAAACAGTGGCGTTTATATTTGCCTTTAGCCTCCTCTCAATCCCCCTATTTTATAATACATGGGCCAGTGAAAAATCACCCCAGTCGATTTCAGGCTCTGAACTGGTGCAACTGATTGAAAATAATCAAGCACCGATGATCATTGACGTCCGCTCGACAAGGGAGTATAAAAGCGGCCATATCACCGGGGCTATCCATATCCCCTTCCGCAGCAACTTCGCCAGGATAGAAGCGGTCATGAAAGACCCTGAACGCCTGATCGTCGTCTACTGCGCCTACGGCCCCCGAGCGGCCTGGGCCCGGCGAAATATGCGTAAAGCCGGCCTTAAAAACGCCATTTCTCTAACCGGCCATATCTCAAAATGGAGGAAAGAGAAACTGCCGTTGGTAAAATAGAGTAGAGGATTCGATGTCACAAAAAATTGTTGCTGATCTCCATAATCATAGTACTGCATCCGACGGTGAGCTGTCACCGTCGGAGGTCATAAAACAGGCGGCTGAAAAAGGGTTGGAGGCGGTGGCCCTGACCGACCATGATACCATAATAGGTCTTGACGAAGCCCTGCAAGCGGGTTCGGAATTGGATATCAAAGTCATTCCCGGGGTCGAACTAACTCTACGTTTTCGACGTCCATATTTTGTCGGTTCACTTCATCTACTGCTCTACTTTCAGCCAAAACAGCTCAAAAACCGAGAGTTCCTGCAAGCTCTTCAGGCTCTCTTTGACGCCGGCCGGGGAACCGCCCTGGTTCGGGATCGAGTCGAATCCATCAATCAGTTTTTCGGCCCGGACTCCCCTTCTCCCCTGCTCAAGAGACCTTTGACGGTGACCGAAATTAAAGCTTGTGGTGAAAATATCACGCGCCGTCACTTTGCCAAAGTTTTGGGCGAAAATCACCATTTAAAACGTCATCAGGTCGATGATATTGTCGCTAACCGAAGCCCGGCTTACCTACCCTCAGGCCTTGACCCGAGCCGAGTTCTGCCTTTGCGAAAAAATTTCTCTCTGCTCGCTTTTCTCGCGCACCCGGCGGCCGGCTCTTTCCCCCCGCCCTCGCACTACCGGGAGGTGCTGCCGCCCTGGCCCATAGTTGCAGAACTCCTGCCGGAATTCATGGATCCTGAGCCCATTGCTATTGATGGTCTGGAAATTGAGTACCCCGGACACCGGGAAAAAGAGAAGAAAATTTTACGCGAACTCGCCGCAAACCACAGATTACTGGTCAGCGGCGGCTCCGATGGTCACGATCTTAAGGAACGGCCCTACGGTGTGACAGGCATAAACCGGGAAGATTTTTCCCGGTTTATGGTAAGATACGATAGTTTAATCTAAAACCCCAAGGTAACTATTCAGCTACCGCTTACAAACTGTCGGGATTGGGGTCATTGCTGGTACAAGGTGCATCAGCACCCCAGCTGTGACCCCGTTTATGAGAGCGAAGCAAAGTTCAACGCAGTTAAATGTAACTTTATGGTGGATCCCTGGAATGGTCAAAAACCAAACATTCGACCCACCTGATAAACCCCGGTGGAGAGGATGAAGGCAATAGTAGTGCTGTAGGCAATCGAGAAAAAGGCCCAATTCCAGGAGCCCGCCTCACGAGCGATACAGACAACCGTGACAAAACAGGGTGCATAAAAGAGCATAAAGAGCAAGGCACTCATCGCCACCAACGGACTCCAGGCCGAATCACGAGCCAAACGATCTCCCAGTGAACCCGCATCTTCAGGATCGGTTTCACCCATCGAATAAGCGGTTCCTAGCGTCGAAATGATCACCTCTTTGGCGGCAAAACCACCCAGTAAAGCGATATTGGTACGCCACTCGAAACCACTCAGCCAGGTCACCTTCTCCATCGCCACCCCAATCCGGCCGGCAAAAGAGTTACGCAGGGTTGCACCCTCTTGACGGTTATCAACCTCTTGCAGAAGTTTGTCACCGGTTTCGTTACCAACCTCATAAAGGGTTGCAATCCGGGCTCTCTCCTGGACAAAAACCGCCTCTTTCTCCGGGCTCAATCCGGGATATGTCATCATCGCCCAGAGCAAAATCGAGATCGCCAGAATCACGGTTCCGGCCTTTTTAATATACTGCCAGGTTCTCTCCCAGGTATGAATCATCAAACCGTTAAAAGTCGGAAAACGATAGGGCGGCAACTCCATAACAAAAGGGGTCGGTTCTCCCCGTAAAACGGTTAAACGCAACAGTTTGGCCGCCACCAAAGCCACAATCCAGCTTAAAATGGTGAAACCGAACATATAGAGAGCCTGGTGTTGGGCAAAAAAAGCGCCGATCAAAAGAGCCAGAATCGGAACTTTGGCACCACAATTCATAAAGGGCACGGTCAGCAAAGTGGCCATCCGCTCTTTCGGTGAACGCAGAGTCCTGGTCGCCATCACCCCGGGCACGGCACACCCCCCGGCGATACCGCCGGAGACGATAAAGGCCATCACCGAACTACCGTGCAGTCCGAACATTCTAAAAATTCGATCCATCATAAAAGCGACCCGGGCGAGATAACCGGAATCCTCCAAAATCGCGATACAGAAAAACATCAACATAATCAGAGGAACAAAACCTAAAACCCCACCAACGCCGTCGATAACGCCGGAGACCAACATCGACTTTAACGGCCCATCAGCAAGGTTGGCATCAACCAGGCCGGCAAGCCAGCCGAAAACCGCTTCAACCCCGGAAACCGGCAGAGCGCTGAAACTGAAAGTAATCTGGTAAATTGAAAAAAGAACCGCCAACATAATCAGAGGCCCGGCAAAACGGTTGGTCAGGACCTTGTCTATCCGATCCGAGGTATAGAGCCGATTTTCATCATAACGATGGGTAATAATCCCTCTTTTTAAAATACCTTTGATGAAACCATAACGATGATCGGCGATCACCGCTTCCGGATAGGTATCAAAAGTTTTCATCAGGTGCGCAGCTACGATATCCGCCTCTTGCAGCAGTTGAGTAGCAAGTTCAGGCGAACCTTCGTTGACCTCTTTGATCAGAGCTTCATCATTTTCAACAATCTTGACCGCAATCCAGCGTGACGGGTATTTACATTTAAGCAGACCTTGATCACGAATCAGACGGGTCATGGTCAAAAGGGTCTGGTCAATATCATCGCCATAGGAGATTCTAACTTTAGCCGGATCGGGCGGCGACAAGCGGCCTTCCGCCATCTCTTGAGCGGCGGCCATCAACTCATCAAGCCCCTGACCGGAGCGTGCGACAATCGGTAACACCGGCACACCGAGAAAGGCTGACAGTTTTCCGACATCAACCTCCATCCCGCGGTCACTGGCGACATCCATCATATTCAGAGCCACAACCAGGGGAATTTTAAGTTCCAACAACTGACAGGTCAGATAGAGGTTACGTTCCAAATTGGCGGCATCAAGAATATTGATAACCACCGCCGGTTTCTCATTGGCGAGAAAATCTCGGGCGACAACCTCCTCTTCGGAGTAGGCGGTTAACGAATAGGTACCCGGCAGATCAACTACAACAGCGTTAAAATCACCACGTTGATATTCACCCTCTTTTCTCTCGACGGTTACCCCGGGATAGTTCCCGACATGCTGACGAGCCCCGGTCAGAGCATTAAAAAGAGTGGTTTTTCCGGCGTTAGGGTTCCCGGCCAAAGCCATAGTTATCTTGTTCATCACTTAATATTCCTCAATTTTGATCTTCAACTTCGACCTCTATATAGTCGGCCTCATTATTACGCAGAGTCAATGTATTACCACGAATCCGCAAAGCTACCGGATCATTCAAAGGTGCCCGCCCCTGTACCGTAATCACAGTACCGGTCACCAAACCCATATCCCGAATCCGCCGCCCGAGATCCCCGGCCACCTTGACTGCGGTAATTGTACCCCGCTGATTTTTCGCCATCCGGCGCAGTGAGATTGTTTCCATTCCTTAATTCTCCGATTCTTTCAGTTTTTCCGCTTTGGCACAAGATTGTTCCGAATGCGGACAATTTTGACAAGAAGTGCAATTTCCCAAGTTTTCACCAATGTTTTTATGCGTTACATTTTTAAGAAATTGCAAACGCCGCCCTATATAATAGAGAAGAGCTAAAATCACCAGCCCCAAAATGAGCCAGACAACAATATCCTGCCAAGCAAACTGTAGATATTCCAACATGATACCATCCTACCCCGACATAGATAAAACCTGATCCGGTAAAACCAGAACCAAATTTTTACCACGGATTACACGGATGGACACAGATAAAACCGAGGTTCTCTTATGGTATCCGTGTGAGTCTGTGGCGAAAAAAGCCTATAAATAGTTACGGCTATGATAGTTAGCTAAAACTAACTGTGAGCCGAAAAAAAATCCCTTTTGCAGATTCTACCAACCCCAAAAGGAAAACAGATTAAATTCCAGTTCTTATCAATATTCTCAAGCGGCTTTGACGAGAATATTTTCAGCTGCCCCGTCACCCAGACTCACGGTTGAACCATTAAGACGAACTAAACAACGCGATTGACCGGCAGCACAAACCAACTCAACTTCCTGTCCAGGGAAAATTCCCAGCGAAGCCATACGGGCACAAATACCACGCCCTCCACCAATCCGGCAGACCTTGAGACGACGCCCGCAACCAGCCTGAGCTAAGGGCTGCTCACCAACAAACGGCATCCGCCGCCGACAACCAGGGCCATTACCAGCCCCCTCACCGGCTCCGCGCAAACATTGTCGATTTCTAAAACCTGCTCCGGGCATTCCTGACTCCAATAAAAAAATAACTGTTCAAGTTACTCTTGGCTACTGAGGTTAGCCTTAACAAACTTTTACTGAGAAGTCAACAAAATTGTCAGCCCACAAAAGCCTCTGTCGATCTAAATTAGTACAAAAGTATTAATCTTTAGCCAAAAATATGAATACTTTTTGTAACTATTCAGCGCAATGTAGTTCTCAAACTATCTCGATACGGGGACATTGCTCCAGGCGGCGGCGCAAGCCGCTTGCCGATCTGAGCTGTGTACCCTTCGAAGCCGGGCGAAGCCAATGTTCGCACCATTTGTAGTGGCTTTAAGGTGATTCACTGAATAGTTACTACTTTTCTTTAAAATTCATACTTTTGCCTGATTGTTTTTTTGACCAGATATGCTATCATATAATCAATAGAAAAATAAATTTTCAAGATTTCACATCTTTTGCAATTATAGCGGGAGGACACCATGAAAAAGCAAACAGCAAAGAAAGGATGGCTTCTGGGGTTACTGGTTGGTTTGGTGATGTTGGTTGGTGCGAGTCCGGCGATGGCGGGGTACATCTTGGTTGGTAATCTTTTTACAGATCCTTGCGGAAGTTCAATAACTTATAATAGTCAGACTTTTACATATACAAGCACAAATGTTTTGAAAATTGACGGGTCACCTGCTACCTCATATGATAAGTTCGAACAAATAGATAAACAATATGAAAACAATGAAGGTGAGTCTGATTGGAACAACAATTGGTTTGACACCAGAGATACAGGATCGACCTTCACTACAACAAGCAAATTTAGTGGAACATGGGATTCTAATGGTGAAGATATAATGTTTTTTGTTGTGAAGGCCGGAAGCTGTCCTAACGGCTACGCGGCGTTGTATGCTTGGGACGGCACTGGATCTATGACCTCTCATACCTTTGATTTATCAACTGACCTTACCTGGCTATCAGGCTACGCCAGTACTATAGGCGCAACTAAAGCCATCTCCCATGTAGAGCTTAATCAAGTTCCCATCCCAGGTGCTGTCTGGCTCCTCGGTTCCGGCCTTAGCGCTCTGCTGGTTGCCCGGAGACGGCGGAAACAGATTTAAACAATCCTAAATTCAGGATTGCCAAAAAATATTCAAATGAAAAGGCCCCACCGTAAATCGATGGGGCCTTTTTTTGTCAATAGTACAAGAGTACTTTCTCCATAAAGCTACAACAAGTGGCGCTAACATCGCTTCGCCCACTTCGAGGGGGACACGGCTCAGCCCGCCACGGGCTGAAGCCCGGTCTGGAGACATGTCCCCGCATCGAGATATTGAACCCGCCAGACAACATACCAATATCAACAACTATAAAACGCTCTTGTCTTTTATCCGGATAACGGATATACCCACAAAGATGGCGGGCATTTTTGTGCCATCTACCAGCCCTGGTTAGAGGAAAACTTTTATATACAGTTACAACAACTATCAACTATATAAGGAAAAAATAATGGGAAAAAAAGAAGTTCTCATCAGTGCGACACCGATTGAGGTTAAAGATATATTTACCAAAACTAAAACTATTGCCATTATCGGACTCTCTCCTAAAAAGGAAAAAGACAGCAACAAAGTCGCAAGATATCTACAAAAAGCCGGCTATAAAATTATTCCGGTCTACCCAAAAGGAGATGAGATCCTCGGCGAAAAGGTCTATCGCAACCTTAACGAAATTGATGAGCTTATAGACATGGTCGACATCTTCAGGAAACCGGAATTTATTGCAAATGTCATTGATGACGTTTTAACCAGAGATGACGTCAAATGCGTCTGGACTCAACTCGGTCTGATAAATAACGAAGCGGCCCAAAAAGCTGTGGATGCCGGGATTAGCGTCGTTCAGGATCTCTGCACCAAAATTGAACATCAGAGGATGTTTCCTTTCGGTTGACATTATACTCTTGAACATTTTGCACCCTGAGCGATTGCGAGAAAGTACTCACAGGATGCGATCAACTTTATACAACGAGGAAAAGCGTCATGGATTATCAGGAAATTTCATTTAAAAGTAAAAGATCAGTGGGTTACCTAACGCTCAACAACGCCGGGAAGGTTAACGCTCTCTCGGTACAAATGATCAAAGAGATCATCTCGCTGCTAACTGAAGTTGCTGACAACGAATCTATAAAAGTAATTGTATTAAAGGCCGCCGGCCGTCATTTTTGTGCCGGTCACTACTTGGCAGAAATGGTTGATGCCGGGGTTAAGGAGTATAAATTCATCTTTGACCAGTGTACAAAAATGATGATGCTGATCCATGAGATACCACAAATCGTCATCGCTCAGGTTCAAGGCATTGCGACGGCAGCCGGTTGCCAATTGGCGGCTTGGTGTGATCTGGTCGTAGCCGAAGAGGGGGCTCGTTTTTCTACTCCCGGAGTCAAGATAGGCCTTTTTTGTACCACGCCAATGGTTGCGATTACCCGAGCCATCGGTCGCAAAGCGGCAATGGAGATGCTGGTTACGGGTCGGGAATTTCCGGCTGCCGAAGCCAAAGATATAGGTCTCATCAATCGGGTGGTGCCATGTGAAGAGCTTGACCAAACCACCGCAGAACTGGCCGAACAGATCGCCGAAGCCAGTGGTTTTGCCTTGGCAGTCGGCAAACAGGGACTCTACGCCCAAGCTGATATGAGCGATGCCCAAGCCTTTCACTACGCCAAACATACGATTGTCATGAACAATCTCTCAGAAGATGCCCAGAACGGCATCAAAGCTTTTCTGGAGAAAAAAACACCGGAGTGGAAAAACCGCTAAGCACTTAAGCTTTCCGCCACCAGAGATCAGCCCGTTCAGTAATCTCATTCAGGGAGTTTTCGACTTTGAGGCGAAGTTCCTCAAGCTCTTCATTCGAAGCCGCTTCGGGAACCATAATCGGCTCGCCAAAGATAACCAGCAGTGGTGAAAAAGGAAAGGGAATCATGAAACGATCCCAGGAAGCAAAAAGTTTATGGCGTTTGGCGCTGTAAGTAAAAGGCAAGATCGGGACACCGGTCGCCTGGGCAATTTTTAAGGTTCCCGGTTTCAGTTTCCGGGCCGGGCCCTTGGGACCGTCACCGAGCATACCGGCACAAGTTGAAGGTTGATTGCGCATCACCTCAATGAGCTGAAACATAGCCGTGGCTCCACCCCGACTGGAACTACCGCGAACCGTGCCAAAACCGAAACGATGAACCGCACCGCTTGCCAGTTCGCCATCTTTGCTGCGGCTGATCATAATGGTTAACGGCCGCCGGTTGTGCAGGAAAAATAGATTTAAAAGACGCTGGTGCCAAGTGACATAAACACAACCTTGACCGCTCGCCGCCAGCTCAGCCTCAAATTTACCATTAACAACTGTAATCGCCGAGCAGGATTTTCCCCACCAGCGAAGTAATCCGGCCGCCGCTACCGGCACAAAATGCAAACTTTTACTTTTCAGCCAACGACTGATCGGTGAAGATGATGACAT
>JAYEGS010000067.1:0-4858 GCA_034659215.1 Pseudomonadota bacterium
GGGGCGGCGTAAGAGTCGCAGAAAAAGTAGAAGTGGTTCTGAACGGGAATCTGAACGGCCGAATCGGAAAGCGTCGGAGAAAGAGGCGGGAGATGACGCCAAAACTTCGGAAAAGAGTTCAGAAAAACCTGCGGAAAAAAAGCGTGATGAAACCCCATCCGGAGATTCTCGGAGCAAGAAAAGTTCCGGAAATGCAGGTTCCCGGAGGGGCAGAGGTTCGAGGGGCGGTAAGCCTCGGGATAAAAGAAGAAAGAGTAATGAGGAAGGACAAAAGAAAAATGAGGACTAAAAAGTAATTATGAGTGATTCCCAAGCCGACAAGATTTATTATATTACGACTCCAATCTATTATGTTAACGATGTACCGCACATTGGTCATGCCTATACGACGATTGCGGCTGATGTTGTTGCCCGTTACCAACGCTTGCTGGGGAAAGAGGTTTTCTTTCTTACCGGGACTGATGAACATGGTCTGAAAATAGAGAAAACGGCCACGGCTAAAGGTTTGAGTGCCCAGGAGCTGGTTGATGAGGTGGTTGAGCGTTTTATCCATCTCTGGCAGGTTTTGAATATTTCCAACGACGATTTCATCCGCACCAGTGAAGAGCGTCACCACCGGGCCGTCCACGCCTTTTTCAAAATGGTAAAAGAGCAAGGTCAGATCTATTTAGGGCATTATGAAGATTGGTACTGTGTGCCCTGTGAAACCTTCTGGACCGAAAAACAGCTTGATAGTGGTAATTGTCCTGAGTGCGGCCGCCCGGCCGAGCGCATTAAAGAGGAGAGTTATTTCTTTGCTATGTCGGCTTTTCAGCAGCGTTTACTCGATTATCTCAAAGAGCATGAAGATTTTGTTATGCCCAAGAGTAAACTTAATGAGGTTTTGGGCTTTTTACGTGAAGATCTGCGTGATTTAAGTATCAGTCGCAGTACTTTTGACTGGGGGATTTCAGTACCCGATGATCAGCGCCACGTTATCTATGTCTGGTTTGACGCTCTGATCAACTATTTGACCGCTGCCGGTTTTCCCGATGATCCGGAGCGTTTCGAGCGGCTCTGGCCGGCGGATATCCATCTTATCGGCAAAGATATTTTACGTTTTCATGCCGTTTACTGGCCGACGTTCTTGTTTGCCGCCGGTTTGCCGTTACCGAAACGAGTTTTTGCTCATGGCTGGTGGACGGTTGAGGGCGCGAAAATGTCGAAATCGGTCGGCAATGTGGTCGATCCTGAAGTCGTGGTAAATGAATTCGGGGTTGATGCTTTTCGCTATTTTCTCTTACGGGAAGTCCCTTTTGGCGCAGATGGTGATTTTTCTCAGGCCGCAATCAAGGGCCGGGTTAACAGTGAGTTGGCCAACGATCTCGGCAATCTTTTGAGTCGTACCGTATCGATGGTTAAGAAATATCGCCAAGCGGTAATTCCGGCGGCCGATGTTGAGGGTGTTCACTATCGTGAATTTGCGGCCTTGCATGATGAGGTTCATCAGGAGGTCGTCCTGGCAATGGATAATCTGGCCTTTCACAAGATGTTGGCCGCAGTTTGGCGTCTGGTTGAAAAGTGTAATCGCTTTATTGATGAACAGGCTCCCTGGGCTCTGGCTAAAGATGAGTCCCGGGCTCAAGATCTGGATCAGGTTCTCTATTGCGTACTCGAAAGCTTGCGCCTTTTAAGTCTCTACCTCTATCCCGTGATGCCCGAAAAATCCGCCCAGATGGCAATCCAGCTAGGGCAGCCTGAACCCTTCGCCATGCGGAGCCCTGAGATTTTTACTTGGGGCAAATTGGTAACCGGCGGGGAAGTTGTTAAGGGTCAATCACTTTTTCCCAGGCTAGAGTAACTAGTATAGGTCATTGTCATGGCTGAAAAATTCTTTCGTTCCTTCCGGCCGGTTTTGTCAAAAGCGCAAAAGTTGCGCCGCAAACAGCCGGTGGTTGCGGTTGGCGAGGTGGTCGGGCCGATTCTGAATACGCCCAAACTCCGTCTCAGACTGATGCACGAAAAGATCTTTCGTCAATGGCGCAAGATTGTCGGCGGGGGGCTGCTTGACAAATGTCAGCCGACGCGGATCAAACGCAATATTCTCTATATCGATGTTAAAAGCAGCTCCTGGGCGCATCAGTTGATCTATATGCAGGAAGAGATTATTACTCGGGTTAATGAACTTGCCGGTGCGATCCTGATTGGCGCCATTCATTGCCGGGCCGTGAAAGCCGGAAAATTGAAAAAGTCCGGCGGGCAAGTTGAAAAAGCTGAAAAATTGCAGTCAGGAGCTTTGGTTTCGGAAGTTGAAGAGATGAATTGGCGTAAAGAGACTGAAACTCGGGTCAACGACCCGGAACTGGTGGAAATTATTTGTCAAATGCGGGTTCATTCCGCAATCCGACAGCGGATGATGGAGGAGTCGCAATGACGACGACGACCGCTGTTGCCGGCGAACTCTTTTTGATTGCGACGCCGATTGGCAATCTTGGTGATATTACCATGCGGGCTCTGGAGACCTTGCGCAAGGTTGATCTGGTTGCAGCCGAAGATACGCGTACGGCAAAAAAACTCTTCAGTCGTTATCAAATAACGACTGCGTTGATCTCACTGCACGACCACTCTTCGCTTAAACGGCTGGACGAGATTATCGGAAAATTGCAAAGGGGGGCGACGATTGGCGTTATCTCCGAAGCCGGAACTCCGGGAATCTCGGATCCCGGCTTCCGGCTTATCCAGATGGCCGCAGCCGCCTCAATCCGTATTACCCCGCTGCCCGGAGCCTGCGCCGCGATTTCAGCACTTTGTGCCAGCGCCCTGCCCCTAGACTCTTTCTACTTTGCCGGTTTTCTGCCGGTACGACCCGGCCCCCGTCAGCGGCGACTCGAAAGTTTGCAGGAGATTGAGGCAACTTTGATCTTTTATGAATCCCCTCGACGTCTCAATGCCACCCTTGAAATCATGGAACAGGTTTTTGGTGATCGCCCGGCCTGTGTCGCCCGCGAGTTAACTAAAATCTATGAAGAGTTTCTGCGTTTCCCTTTAAGTCATCTCCGTTCTTGGGGCTGTGAACACGGCTGGCGCGGCGAGATCACGCTGCTGGTCGCCGGCTACGACCGTGAAAGCCGCAGTCGTGATCCGCAAACGTTGTTAGAGGCCGAAGCCCAACTTCGCGACTGCCTCGCCGATCCCGATTTTTCCAAAGGCCTAAGCAATCGCGATCTGGTTGAAGCTCTAATGGAACAATTCCCCCTCCTCAAACGCCGCCGGATCTATGAGATAGTTTTAGGCGGTCAGCGTAGTTGCTGAATGGTAACATTATAAATTTAGAGCATTATTGATCTGTAATAGAAATATGTCAACATCATCAAGACTATTTATGATCTTATCGCAGATGATTTCCTGGTCTATTTTTTCATAGTCATGGGTCAGAAAGTTTCTAAATCCGGCAATACTTGCAAAATGATAGGCAAACTCTGCCGTGAGGAGTTTACTTTCGCCAAGAATATCAAATGCTTCTGCATAGGATTGTGGAATACGCAACCCTTTTTTCTTTATGACTAGTTCAGCCAGCACGATACAGCTATCAGCCATAAGGTAGAGATAGTGTAGTAGAGCCCCTCGATAAATTGGGTCAGTTGCAAATTTATCCCGACACTCATTTTTGATTGATCGGATGATTGATAGATGTTCTCTGATCCGTCCCATCTTCTGTAGTATACGTTCCATCAAACCCCCATGACCTGGTATCGCTGTGATTTGAAATCTGTGCAACGATGCATCACTTTCAGTTCGAAGTCTGTCTTTTCATCATTAGTATCATCGGTCGAGTAGAGAACCACGCCATGCCTGGTTATTTGATCTTTTAAGATAAGATTACCAGATAAATTTAACACGACCAAATCAACATCGTTTCTCCCTAAAGCCCGGCACAGGTCAGCATACATATGCAATTGCAGAGTGGCTGTGTTCTTTTTATCACGATCGCGCAATAAGAGAGCGATGTCAATGTCACTGGAGGATGTCTCTGTGCCGTCAGCTTTTGATCCAAATAGATAGACGACAACGAGTTCTTTACGATATTTGGTGAAAAACGGTAACAGTTGTGTTTGCAAACGTTGTTTGTCGTGTTTTTTCATGACGGCTTCTCTGTTGAATGCCTCAACCTTGATAATAACTTTTTTGCAGTTAATTTTTTTGCCATAGAATCGACTCGAGCAAGCATTTTTCCTTCCATGCGGATTGTCGTTGATACTTTATGTTGGAGGAAAAAACAAGAATAAAGGTAACTATTCAGCGTAATGTACTCTTCAAACTATCTCGGTGCGGGGACATTGCTCCAGGCGGCGACTGCAAGCCGCTTGCCGATCTGAGCTGTGTCCCCCTCGAAGCCTGGCGAAGCCAATGTTCGCACCATTTGCAGTGGCTTTAAGGTAATTACGCTGAATAGTTACCTTTCAGACAACCCTTAGAAGGTTGTCTGAAAATCAGTACTGTTCGGTTTGAACTTTGCTGTAACAATTTCTAGGGATATCGGGTTGTTTTCCGGAACGTCTCGCAAAATTTTGTCGTTTTTTCCAGCGAACGGAGCCAAGAAATTGCGACTGTTTGAGTGAGGTACGAACGAGTTTCGCAATTTTGGCGTAGTGAGCGCTGGAAAAACAAAAATTTTGCTTAAGAAGTGGAGGGAAATAACCCGATATCCCGGGTTGCAATTTCCTAACCAGACAGCCTTTCTACGCGCACTCCGAATATCCACAGGTATGACAAACCATACAGCCGCCCTCATGTTCAACGGTACCACCACATTCGGGGCAGGCACCGAAGGCCATATTGTTCTCATCGTGTAGAGCCTGATTGCGTTTGCCATTGTTCT
>JAYEGS010000068.1:0-21125 GCA_034659215.1 Pseudomonadota bacterium
CCAGGACTTCATTGTCGGCATAGTAGAGCATTGAGACGAGTAGATTTTTGCAATCTTCGCTTTCGATGGTCAGGGCCGCCGGGAGGTTGCGTTCGAGATAGATGCGGGCGGCGCCGCTGATTTTGAGTTTAACGTTTTGACACTCTTCACAGACCCAGGGGCTAAAAATCGCATCGGTGAAGTTCTCCAGCTCCTCAACGACGCGGTCATCAACCTTATAGTTGCCGGGATGGATAATCGGGGCGGTAATTTTTTTGAGATAAAAACTTTTCAGGCGGCCGTTTGCCAGATCGCAGGCCAGCAGATACCAAAAACCTTTGAGGTTGGCCAGACGATAGGGGTGAACCGTATACTTTTTGGTCTCGTTCCGGTTGTTGCGATACGAAAAACCGACCTGCTGGCGCAGGGCGACGGCTTGATTCAAAAGTCTGAAAAGATTACTATAGTTTGAGACATCCTCAAGATTGAGATGAAAAAGAAAGCCGGAAGTACTGAAACTGCGGCCCTTAAGAAGTTTGTCGGCAATTTTCGTGTATTCGGCATCAACATTCGTGATCATGGCCGCGATCAAATCGGCGACCAACGCGGCATCAGGGTCACTAGTGCCGCGCAGCCGGTAAGCATTGATAAAATGATAGCGGCCATCCACTTCTCTCCGTTCAATCGGCAGATGGCTTAGGCGTTCATTGAGATCCTTCTGGATAGTTCGCGGCGTAACCCCGAACTCGGCGGCTAAATCTTTAACCTCTAAGGCTTCGCCAACATTGAGACGACAGATAATCGTCGTCAAGCGATACATCGCCTTATCATATTCCGGTTTAGCCATCAGTTATCCCTTTCGTAACTATTCAGCTTGGAGGGCGTTCAGGTGGTTTCTCGGAACGTCTCGTAAAATTTCGTCGTTTTTCCCAGCGAATGGAGCGCCCGAAATTGAAGCTGTTTGAGCGAGGTAGCGAGTTCTTCAATTTCAGCGTAATGAGCGCTGGAAAAACAGAAATTTTACTTAAAAAGTGGAGAGAAACCACCTGAACGCCCGGTGATGGTTTCAATCTCAACAGGACGCTGTACAGTTATCCCTTTCTAACATACATAGGCATCAGCCATTACCGAAGTTGGCCGGTATTGGCAAAAACTTTGGTAATCGGCCACTTCATCGGCTAAAACCTTCATAACCCAGCCCAAAACGAAAACATCATCGAGCCAACCGATAAGCGGAATAAAATCGGGAATAATATCTACCGGAAAAACGACATAGGCCAGTGCCCCCGCAATTGTTGCCCAAGTGCTGGCGCTCAAGCAAAAATCCGGATCCGTTATCATGTTGAAAAGGGTGCTGAAATCCTCATACCACTCTTTATCTTGGTGCTCATAAGAGAATCTTGCGGCTCTCTCCTGATCAAAATCGTCGGCCAGTTTTTCCGAAAGTCTCAGTGCCTGTGCTCTCTCTTCTCCCGACAAACTCATAACATCCTCCCTTTGTCCGTGACAATCAATTTAAAGATTTGTTACTCTTTATTTTGCCATTATAGAACACGGAACGAACGCGTGAGTTCGCTGCAAAAAAATTTTTGGAATTTTTTTGCAGCATTTTAAAAAAAAGATTGCGGATCGATATCGAGGCGCCAGCTTAGTGGCGGCGGGGCAGAAAGTTGCCGGCGCCATTGGCGTAAGAAATTATGCAGTAAAGAACGTTGACTTGCTTTGATCAGGAGGTTCCAGCGGTAACGGCTCTGGACTTTGACAATGGCCGAAGGTACGGGCCCGAGCAAGACGATGGGTGGCGGGGTATCGTGCAGACCGGTCGATTTTTGACCGAGAAGTTCAAGGCCAAGTTTTTTTACGGTTGTCAGAAATTCGCGTACCCGATCCTCATCGGGGCCGACCGCCCTTAAATTGGCAAGATAGGAAAAGGGCGGAAACCCGAGTTCGCGTCGACTTTCAAGTTCCTGATCATAAAAGGAGACGTAATCATGGGCGGCCGCCGTGAGCACGCTATAGTGGTCGGGCTGCAACGTCTGAATAATCACTTCGCCCGATGAACTATCACGTCCGCGCCCGGTACGTCCCGCAACTTGAGCCAAGAGCTGAAAAGTTCTCTCGGGAGCCGTAAATTCCGGCATCTCCAGGGAGAGATCGGCAAAAATGACGCCGACGAGATCGACCATCGGGAAATTATGACCCTTGGCCAACATCTGAGTGCCGAGCAGAACCTCGGCTTTTCCCTGGCGAAAATCCTCTATAATCCGCCCAAGTTCACCTTTACGCCGGGTCGCATCACGATCAAGGCGCAAAACCCGGGCCTCGGGGAAATGCTGCGCCAACCCCTCTTCCAACTTCTGAATCCCGATACCCAGCGGGAAGAAACGTTTACCGCCACATTTTGGGCAAATTTCCGGCACCGGCTGCTGACCGCCGCAATAGTGACAGACGAGGAGTTCCAGACTTTTATGAAAAGTCTGATGCACCGAACAGAGACGGCACTCCGGCATGTAACCGCAATTAAGACAATAAAGAGTCCTGGAAAAGCCGCGTTTATTGAGAAAAAGCATCACCTGACGACCATTGGCAAAGACCGCTTTCATGCGTTCGAGCAGACGGGTGCTGAAACCATCCCAGGCAAACATGTTTTTCTGATCTTTGCCGAGATCGATAATTTCGACCTCGGGCATCGCTTTCTCATCAAGGCGCTGGGGCAGAGAGAGAAGCTCGTAACGCCCGGCCTGCGCCCCATGATAACTGATCAGGGCCGGTGTCGCCGAGCCTAAGACTACACAGCAGCCAGCCATCTGCCCTCTGAGCAGAGCCAGATCCCGGCCGTTATAGGAAAATCCCGACTCCTGTTTGTACGAGGGTTCGTGCTCTTCATCAACCACGATAATTCCCGGTCGGGCCAGCGGCGCAAAAACGGCCGAACGCGCCCCGACGACAATTTGGGCCTTATCCGCAGCAATCCGGCGCCACTGATCATAGCGCTCACCGGCATTTAAGCCACTATGCAGAACCGCAACCCGGGGGCCGAATTCATGAATCAGGCGATCGACCAGTTCAATCGTCAAAGCGATTTCCGGCACCAGATAGATGGCCCCCAACCCCTGCCCGATAACCTCGGCAATCAATTTAATATAAATTTCAGTTTTGCCGCTGCCGGTTACCCCATGCAGAAGATAGGGGGCAAACTTTTCAGGAACTAAAGCAGCGTTAATCCGGGCAAAGATCTCTTCCTGAGCCGGAGTCAGGGTCACCGCTTGCCGGGGAATTGCCAGAGGCGCACTATCGTCCGACGACAGGGAACGGAGTTTAGGAATTTCAGTGGCCTTAAGCCAGCCTCGATCCTGCCAGCGGCGTAGCCAGGTTGAGCCGCCGCTAAAGGCGCTCAAAAACCGGCGCCGGCTGAAAAATCCTCCCGCCGCGATAAAATCAAGCACCTGATGACGTTTGTTTTTTTCAATCTTAGAGCTGGTCAGGGCCTCGATAATTGCGGTTTTATCAACAATTTCATAGATCAGCTCAACCTGCGCTTTAACCAGTGGCGGCAAAAGTTGATCTTCACTAACCAGCCAACCTTGCTTGACCCAATTCGCGAGACGGGCTTTCAGACGAGCCAAAGGCACCGGGACTGCCAGTTTTCCGGAAAGTTCTTCAAGCGGCAGAGAACCGGCGGCAGTCAGCAAATTCAAAACCTCCGCGAGCAGAGGCGAGCGGGTTTTGGCTTGGAGATCAAGTGCCTTCTCCCCCAAACGCAGCAAGCGGCGCTGACGATATTGCAAACCGCTCGGCAAAAGTGCGTGCAGGGCTTCGCCGAAGGGGGTCTGATAGTAGTGAGCGGCGCGCTCGTAGAAAGCGAGATGATCCTGATTAAAGAGAGGCTCCTCATCGACCACGGCAGCCAGAGTTTGCAGGGTAACACCCTCTTTGAGAGGTGGACATTGCTCACTCCAACCAACCAGATAGCCACTGGTCAAACGATTGCGGAAAGGGGCCAGCACTCTTTTTCCGACTAAAAGACGAGCAATAATTGCGGGATCATCGACCCGGTAAGTAAAGGTCGTATCGAGGGGCAGATTAAATGCTACCTGAGCGTAGAGGGATGGAGAAGATTCAGACACAATTACCGTTTAACCAGTTCAACAATCGTAATCGCGGCGCCGCCGGCGGCGGCATCGGGATGAGAAAATTTGCTCACATAGGGTAACGTTTTAAGAATTTCATGGATTCCCTGGCGCAGGCGGCCGGTGCCGTGGCCGTGGACAATCTCAACTTGAAGTTGTCCGTCAACAATCGCCTGATCGATAAAAATCCTAAGCAGGTCGGCGGCTTCATCAACCCGTTTGCCGATCAAATTGAGTACACGCGTGGCCCCGGAAACCCCGAGAGCACCGCGACCCAAACCGGAACCGCCCGCTTCAGCGGCGACATTTCTGATCTTGACCAAATTCTCTTTGCCGGTTCCGAAATCTTTCGCCGTCACGGGCAGATGCCGACTGATCTTGTCCGGCGTCAACGTAACCCGCAGATTACCATCCAAAACCACAGTTAAACGCTGGCGTGAGGCGTCGATGGCGACAATCGTTGCCGCCTTGGCCTGTCCCGCAACCTGAACCCGGTCACCAACCTCAAGTTTTTCATAATCAACTTTTACCGGAGCCCGAGCCGGTTTCGGCAAAAGCCCGGAAACCTCGTCACGAGCCTCTTTAAAAGCATTGCGGAGCTTGCCGACTTTAACCTCCGGCAGCTCTTTTAAAGCGGCTTTACCTGCCGCTTTAATGGCGATTTCCAACTTAGTCTTGGCCGCCTCCAGCTCCGTAAGACGCACTTTAAACTTTAGTCGCGCCTCCTTAACCAAGAGGGCGATTTGCTCCCGGGCACCGGTTTGAACCTTCTCTTTCTCAACTTCCAACTCAGCCATCAAGCGTTGCCGACGATCGCCCTCGATTCGGGCCTGCTGCTTTAATTGAAGCAGCTCTTTTTCATGATTGGCGGTGTGGGCCAGACGTTTTTCGAGTTGGGCCGCGAGGTTTGTCGTCCGATTTTCGCCCTCGTCCAGAAGTGAGTGGGCGCGTTCGACCAAATTTTGTGAAAAACCTAAATTTCGAGCAATCAGCAGAGCGTTACTAAGTCCCGGAACCCCATATTGAAGATGATAAAGCGGGCGAAAATTGGCCGGATCAAAAGCGACCGCAACACTGCTGATCCCCTCCTCTTCATAAGCATAGGATTTAACGTCATTATAGTGCGTGGTCACCATAAAAATCGCCCGCCGCTCTTTAAGTTCGATCAGCACCGCCTGAGCCAAAGCCGCCCCCTCTTTGGGATCGGTGCCGACGCCGAGTTCATCAAGCAAAACCAGAGAACGCGCATCGGCCTCCTCCAAGATAGTCTTAACCGCCAGCAGATGACCGGAAAAGGTGCTCAACGAGGCCGCCAGATTCTGCTCATCGCCAATTGCTGCAAGCACCGTGGAAAAGAGCGGCACCCGACTTTCAGGAGCGACCGGCAACAACAAGCCGCAACGCGCCATCAAAGCGATCAGACCGGCAGTTTTCAGGCTTACGGTTTTACCGCCGGTATTGGCTCCGGAGATCACCAGGCCGCAACGCCCGGCCGGAAACTCGATATCGATGGGCACGACCTGACCGGGCTCTAATGAAGCAGCCAACAACGGATGGCGAGCACTTTTAAGCGCAAAACCGGCTTCCCAGGACTCCAGCAAAACCGGGGCCGAGGCCTTTATCTGCTCGCCGAAAAGGGCTTTGGCCTGGAGTTGATCAAGAGCTAGAATTTTCTCCAGAGTTTCGATGATCAAAGGTGCGGCCTGACGCAGACGATCACCGAGCATACGCAGGATATTGATCTCCTCTAGTTTCTCTTCCTGGAGCAAAAGGGCGAGATTGTTATTTAGGGAGACACTCTCCAAGGGTTCGACAAAACAGGTCTGCCGGGTTCGGGAGTGGTCGTGGATAATGCCGGGAATGGAGCTGCGAAAATTGGTTCTTAGAGGAAGCACGTAACGCTGGTTGCGAATTGTGACCAGGTTGTCCTGAATCAGGGGGGCAAAGTCCGGATTGGCGAGAATCTCATTGAGCTGAGTGCTGATCTGGCGCCGTGATGAACTAATCCGGCGGCGAATATCTTTCAGCTCCAGGCTGGCGTTGTCACGAATCTCCTCTTCGTCATTAATACAGCTCTCGATCAGACGGGCCAGCGGCGCAAACGAGCCGATATCGGCAAAAACCGAGGCTACCGGCGTAAAAAGATCTGCGGCCCGCTCCGTAACCTGATCGCGATAATCGCGCACCCGCTCTAAAGCGGCAAAAGTGTACGCTATAACCAGCAGCTCGCGCGGCGGCAGCCAGCTTTCGGGAAAACGGACCTCCTCAAGAAAAGGGTTAAGATCCTCAACTCCGGCCAGCGGCACCGCCCCGCATTCACGAATCAAGACCATAAAGGCTGCGGTTCGGCGCAAATCCTCCCTCAGCCTTAAAATCTCGGCAGCCGGGGCCGGTTCTAAATCCAAAAGCAGAGCTTTTGCTGAAGCCGTACAAGCTTTTGCCGCGACCAGCGCCAAAACCCGATCAAGTTCAAGAATCCGGGCGGCCTGGCCCTCCGGCGTCAAGGGCAAACAGTTCTCAACAATCATCAAAAATCCAATTATAATGCATTCGCAAAAAAGCCATAGGTTGGCTAAGTAAAAATTTCGATAGACAAGATGTTGAGTTTTTCCAGGCGCGAGACCATACATGTAGTATGTCGAGTGTCTGGAAAAACTCAACAACGCAGGATATCGGAACTTTTTACGACGCCAAAAGCCGGGCAACCATCATATTGACGGCTTTGCCATCCGCCCGACCGGCAATTTTCGGCATTACCACTTTCATGATCTTGCCCATATCTTTTTTGCTCGTGGCTTGAGTCTCGGCAATCGCCTCTTTAACCAGTTTTTCGAGCTCGTTTTCGGAGAGCGCCTTCGGCAAATAACCCTGCAAGACCTCAATCTCACTCATCTCTTTGGCCGCCAACTCTTCCCGCCCGCCTTTGGTAAACTGCTCGGCCGAATCGTGGCGCTGTTTAACCATGCGCGTGATAACCTGGAGAATATCCGCCTCTTCAAGCTCTTTTTGCGACTCAATCTGACGATTTTTCATCTCCGACATCAACATCCGCAAAACCCCTAGACGAACCTTCTCTTTCTTGCGCATCGCATCCTTAACCGACGCCGCAATATCATCTTTTAAACCCATACCAGTCAATCTCCTGTCCGGTTTATAAATAAATTAATTTGCAAACCCCGCGACCCCATTTATACGGAAAGCAACCCTTATGTCAAACAATCACTTTTCCAACCCTTGAAAGTAATTCATAAAAGTCTGCGACTTCCTAATTTAAGCTTTTTTTTGACATTTGATTAGAATGTTCTATAATTTAATATATAACCGCAAAATGGGCAAAGTTTTCACACCAATAAAACACAACTTCAAATGGAGGCAGCATTATGAAAGACAAACTGTCGATTATAATTTTATTCTTGCCGATACTCTTCATTTTAAGTGCATGCATTCCCAATCCGGAGATGGATTTAGCGAGACAATATTACCAATCCGGAAAAGTGGAAGACGCCTACCATAAATACCAGGCAATTCTCAAAAAAGAGCCCGGCAATCAGGAAGCCCTAAACGCCCTCGGCAAAATCCAAAAAACTCTTACCGAACAGGCAATCAGTCAAGCTCAGCAGGTTCATGAAAGCACTCCGACAACCCAAGTGGAGCAATTACAAGAAGCCATCGCCATCCTTACACGGGCTTACCCGTTTAACCCCCAAAGCCCGGCCTTAGGAGCAATCACTCAACGTTACAAAACCCAACTTAAGGAGTTACAGGAAGCCAACCTGCTCAGAACCGAACAGTTCAGGCTTGCATTAAGAGCCGATCAATACAGCAAAGCCCGGCAAACCCTGACAGAGATTGAAAAAACCAACCCCACGCTTACGAGTATCAAAATTTTAAAGCAAGAGTATAGCACAAATTACGGCACTTTTCTCGAAAAAGAGATTGAGACGGCAGTAGAAAAAAAGGACTTTAAAAAGGCCCATCAAGATTTCGCGGCTTGGCAAAGTCTCGGTTTGAACGAAGATATCGGCCTCAAACTGAAAAACATAATCAGGATCGCGGAAGCCCGAAAGATCAAACATGAGGTCAACACCTTATTAATCCACAATCAGTTCTATACGGCCTATCTGGTTATTCTCGCAAACGGGTATAGTCAGGAACTGGCCCACGAAATCGATAACATTCGGACTGCAGGCTCCTGGTTTTACCTGCAACAGGCCTCAAAAAGACTGGCCCAAGGCGACATAAGCCGAGCCTACATTGAGGCGGTCAAAGGCTATGAACTGGATCGAGAAAACTCGGAGATGTTTGATCTGCACCGGGATACCCGTGACCAGATTTTACAACAGCTCCAGAGATATATCGCGATACCTCTTTTTGGCGCTCCCAAAGACCAGCCGGATCTCGGCCCACAACTCTCAGACGCCCTGATAAGCTATCTTTTTCGGATACTGCCTTACGGCATCAATATTGTCGAAAGAGAAAAAATCGACCTGCTTCTCGAAGAACAGAAACGTGAATACAAAAAAGTCGGTAATCTTCTCAATGTCGATATGATTATCACCGGCAATATCTCTCTTTTGAACATCGATCGTCAAGAGAGCAACCACATGGTTACAATCAAAGCCAAAACCGGTGAAAAAACTATCTCCAACCCTGAATTTGATGCCTGGTTAAGGCTTCCGCTTAATTCACGAGGAAACACCCAACAACCTCACAAACTACTGGTTATGCCGACCTATCAAAACTTCACCTACAGAAAAGGAACCGTAACCTTGAAAGGGTTCACCAGTGTTTCACTGCGAATTTTCGACACCAGTAAAGGAGCTGTTACTTATGCCCAGGAGTTCAATGCCAACTACTCGGTCAACGATGACTTTCAAGACGAAGTCCAGCTCGCCAACGTTGAGAGTGACCCGCTTAACCTCCCTTCCGATACGGAAATTCGCGAAAAACTGCGCAACAAGGTAATTAAGCAGATCGCCGGGGTTATCGGTAAGCAGTTTGACAAAAGAGAAAAAAGTTTTTTACAGGATGCAAAATATCATTTAAGTCGCCACGAAGATGAAAAAGCTTTGCAGAAACTGGCCCAAGGCTTTTTGTACTGCATAAAAGCCAAGGTCAAAACCGACGATCCTGATTTCAGTGCTATTCGAGATAAAATCATCACACTGACGGAGACCGGTTTCCTTGATGAAGAGGAATCACAATCAACCCCGGAAAGCTCTTCCAACGACCAAGCCGCAGAATGAAGGAGAATTCCAATGTCACGATTTATCCTGCTTTTGAGTCTAGTTTTTCTCACCGTCTCTTGTGCCGGTGATCCTGAGCCTGTTTCTGCACCAACCTCTCTTAAAGCACCCTATACCCTCGATAAAGTTGCTGCCAAACCTCTGCCCGAACAATATATAGCCCCGATTCTGGCCATGGATCAACGCGTCACCGAAGTGCTGTTCTATGTCAACCATCGCCAGCAACGCTTTCCCTCGGGTCAGGTACGCGTCACGTTCAACCTCTACAATGCCAATCCCGAACAGGATGAATGGGTTGATTGGAAAATGGTCTATTACGACATCAATAACGACCGCATTGAAGAGACCGACTGGGAGACCACTCTGTTCGCCCGGCAGATTATAAAAACCATTAAATCGAATAGCATCAGACCCGATGTCACCAACTATTCCGTAATCGTTAAGACCTCGCCCCGAACCGATCTAACGAAAACTAAAAAGTTGGGTTATGTCCGCGAGATGGAAGAAAAGAAAGGAGCCGAAGAGCTGGCCGAGCGCGAAGCCGAAGCCCGGGAAATGATGGCCGGACAAGGTGCTGGGCAACAACCGGGCGCCATGGGGGGACAAGCCAACCCAGCCGCCGCCGGCATTAATAATGCCGGCAATACAATTGGAGCCATCGGCAATACTTTCCAGCAGGCGACCCAGGCCACCCAGGCGGCGGCAGGCTTCCAGCAGACAATCAAGGCGATCCAGCTACTTAAATAATTTCCGTCTTTAGATTCCATACATCTATCCGCTATAATGGAGGAGATTTGCTGATGAGGATTATACTGGTCAGAAGTTTGCTGTTCTTGCTGATTCTCCTGGTGGGATGCCAAAGTGTCGAACCGCCCCCACCGGCAGAAAAGCCGTCGGAATCCTACCCCAAAGTCTTTCAACCCGTCGGTGAAGATTCACAAATCCCGGAGCAAAAACTCCGAGAAACCTCTCTACGCTATGGCGGAGCCCTCAATACTGTAATTGCACCCCCGAATTTAGATCAACAGTCGCTTACGGCCCCCCCTGAAACCGGCATGCCGACCCAGCTCTCCCTGGTATTGGGACCGCTGACCAACGAAAACATGAACTCAGCCAACCCGAACGCAAACCAGAGTCTGCGCGAAACCATTGCTCATGAATTCACCACAAACCACGATCTCATACTTGTCGATGCTCCTGAAGAACGCTATAAAAATGATTCTCCAAGACCGGATCTGGCCAGTCGCGGTATCCGTTATGTAGTCAAAGGAGTAGTCAGCCACAGTCCGAAATCAGGCAATACAACCGTTTTTCTCCGCGCGGTTTACACTATCAACGGCAAAGTCAAGGCCGTTGCTTCCGGGCGTCACCAGGAAGATAACCAGGCCGCCGGGGAAGCTGCCCGAAGTCTGTTGAAAAAATTGGAGGATTGATTAATGTGCAAACCATTTAAACTAGCCCTGATTATCTTAAGCTCCCTGCTGATATCGGCAGGCTGTACAACCGGCCGCGATAAAAATGCGGATATGGATTTAAGTGACCGGCCGACGCGCAGCCAAATCCGCCGGATTACGGCCCTGCCCCTGGAAATCTATGCCGACACGATTACGGTGCAACAGTTTCGTCGGGTCTGTGACGTTATGGCTCGGAACCTGGTACTCCAGTCATTTGTTACCCGGGCCTCACGGCCGCCGGTAGTAACCATCCGCAAACTCGAAAATAAAGCTGATATAGAGATTGATGAAAGCATTTTTCAGGAAACCATCCGGGTCAAACTCATTGAAAATTCGCGCGGCCTGATCCTCTTTCGCGATGATGCCTCCTACCGGGATATTGTCGTTGAAAAAGCGCGCCAGAATTCCGGTGAAATACAGGTCACCCTGACCGATTCAATGGTCGAAACCCGAACCGTAGACCGAATTCAAGAGCGGGAATTTGATGGCGGCAGCTTAAGCGCTTCCTTCGGTAAAAACGAAGGGGCAAAAAATATCGAGCACGAACGCAAAGTCGAAATGATGCAAGAAGCCACAGTTAAGTCCAAGGTCGCAGCGGCTGACTATTTTTTGCGAGGCATTATCTACCAGATCAACGAACGCCATGCCCATCGCCCGGAAGAGGGCATGAGCTATTTTCAGTACCAATTTCGCGTCGTCGATGCCCGAAGCGGCATTATTGTCTGGGAAAAAATGCTGAGCAGCAAGCTGGAAGGAACCTACTCCATCCCCACCGGCGGCGGCCTTAATGATGACCAAGGCGTCGCTCCCACAGGCTGGCCCACCGGCCAGGGAACCATCGGCAACATGCAACCAAACCAGGGCGCTGCCGCTGCCCCGGATCCGGGAACCTCTAATCCCCAACCGGCAACGCAAGCCCAACCTGGCGCTCAGGAACAACCGGTCAACCCCTTTCCGAACTAATAAGAGGAAGCACATCTTATTTGATTAAAACCCAAGCAAGAGCCGGAGGGAGATAGCATGTTTCCCGTTTCATTCCCGAAAAGATTTATAAGCAAACGATATTTCCGACTTTCAGCTTTCTTAATCCATCTGCTTACCGCTATCCTCTTGTTCAGTCCAGGGGCCTTCTCCGAGGCCGCCTCCCCAACCCCACCTGAAACTCTCTTTTTCCAGGCCATCCCCGCAAATGCTGATGCCAATATAGAAGACTGGGCCCGACTCGGCGTACCGACGAAAACGGCCGAAGCCCTAGTCGCGTTCCAGAAGAATCCTTCGCTGCGAACCGCTGTCGGGGTTCACAAACACTACAACGTTTTTGCCCATAACGATGACATGCGCCGGGCCTGTTTCGCCAACCACAAGCAGATTTTTCAAAGCCTGGATGCGGCTAAGTATGATTTGATTATCATGACCCAACGACAACTGCCGGATCTTGACCACAGCTTTCGTGTCGGTTCCACCGGAGCCCGTTTCAAAGCCTGGATCGACTGGGTAAAAACCGGCTGCAATCTCGATGATATGCCCAGGCTTGATGCCAACAAGCAGTTTAAGAGTGACGATGACATCACCAATGTAGCCAGTCGTGCCGCCCGCAAAAAGAACCCCCTGGCTTCAGAACTTATCAATGGCGAGACCGCCCGGAAAAAATTCAAAGAAATCACCAGAGCTCTGGGCACCGAAATCGACCCCAAACTCGACATGCAGGTGGAGTTTCTTTCACCGACCAGCGCTGCCAAAATCCTATGCGCCCGGCGACCGGGCGAATTCAGTGCCGCTGACTGGCCCGCCTTTATCCAGGCGTGGTACAGCAGCGATCCGGAAAAATATACCGGCCAGTACGGCGAAGAACAACTCCATCAATGGGGCATGCAGGCCGGGTTTGTCACCGAAAACGTTGATGACCCAATAGCTTCGAGCAAAACCTATGCTGAGTTTCATTCGGCTGACCCCGACCGTGGTTTTCCGAAATTCCCACCCGAAGATATTTTTGGCTGGGTCGCCGGCAACCACCGGCAGATCTTCTCAGTCCATGGCGGCGATCTCAAAAGCATGGCCAAATATATGCTGCGTGAAGTTTCCGCCTGGAAAAAACTGGGCTTTGAAATCCCGCCTTTGGAAATTCCGGGAAAGGGCAGCATGACGGTTGATGACTTGGAAACCATGGCCGATATGATCTACAAACCGGAAACTGAAGCCCAGATTCAACATGTCAAAAACATTGCTCCGACAGCCGGGAAAATTCTCAAAACCTACCTCCATCAACTGCTGGTGGCCGCCCACAAGAAAAATGTCCGGATGCTGGTCGAACGACTGCAAACCATCCCCCTGCCCCGACCCGGTGAACCCGAAGGGGCGGTCGATGACGCAGCTTATCGAAAAGCGGCTGAAGCCGACGAAGAAGTCCAGAAGCTCATGAACAATATCGCCGTCGGCTACACCAATCTTGATGACGAAACCATCCGGCAGATCGAACTCGAACTGAACAAAGATATTGAACTGGGATTTCCCAAAGACCTTGAAGAGGACATCTCCTTTAAAAAAGCCTCACAAGGCCGCCTGGCTCGCCATCTGAAAGGCCTGATGGAAGAGATGAAAGGCGCCGCCCAAACTACCCGCCGGGATATTGAGGCTTTCCGTTTTCTGCGCTACACCGTCGGTGAAGAGCTCAATACCCACCTGACCAATGTTGCCGGCAAGAACCTGGATCACTATCTCGTCAAAGCCGTCCAAGGTGATGTGACTGAAAGTCAGCTCCGCTGGCAGGGCGGCCGCCCCCAAACCGTCCAACGGGTTCTCGATCCGGTCGAAATTGCCGATGATATTCGTTTTATGCGAAGCATGGCCCGGGATCTCAAGTACGGAGATGAAAAACTTGCAACCATGGTTGACGACTATTTCAAGGGCAACCCCCCGGCAGCCCTGGAGATGCTTAAACGCCTGCATGAAATCTATGACCCTGACAAAATGCGGCCACTTGTTTTCAAATACAAGGATGCCGACGGCAACGAAGTAGTCCGCCAAATCCAGCCCAGCCGCTGGGATTCGACCCGCAGTCTGGGTCTGGTCATGTTCAAGGGGGCCCTTAAAGGCTGGAAGATCTGGGGCGACCTCGCCAGCGGCCGGGATCTTTACAACAGCATGTACAAGATCTACGGAGACAAAAGTTCCTCGGCCGCCGATATCGCCGCAGCCCAGTGCAAAGCTCTCTCCTCTTTTATCGGCATCGTCGAATATGTTGAACTCGTAAACCTTTATGGCAGTAGCACGATAACCGCCAACATCCCTTTGGGCGGCACCCTTGGCCAGGCCGCTCTGCTGGCCGACGGCGGCTATTTTGAACCTCAGGCCCAGAAAGATCTGGCCCTCTCCCTGATCAAAGATATCTCCTGTCTCTACATTCCTCAACTGGCGGTTGCCAACGCTGTCTGGGGCATGGCCAGCTGGGGTTATGACAAATATATGCTCTCCGGGGCCAAAGCCGAGTTTATTGATCTGCTGGTCAAAAACGGCGACTGGCAGATCCCTAAAACCCTCATCACTGACGAGAACGGCAATCAACGAGAGGTTGCCGACCGCACCAAGCTGCCCGAACTCCTGGCCGTCCAATATTCAGCCGACGGCAAAACCGTCAGTGACCGCCTGCCCACCAACAAGATCAAGAAAGGTAACAAAGAAGTTACGACCTGCTGGCGGCTGGCCAAATTACCCGACCCCAAAGGCAAATATGCCCGGGGTGTCGTCCTGCTGAAATCAAGCGGCGTCATTGTCAAACCCCGGGAAGCATTGATGGAGGTTGCCTACCGGAGTTCGCAGGGTTTCAACATCGCCACAAACCAGTTACTCTCGATCACCGAAAAGGCGATCCGCGAACTGATTGATGACAAATGGTTCAATTTCAAACTCTACTGGACCAGCACCAGAAGCTGGACGGCTGAGTGGCTGAAAACGGATATGGGGGTTATCGTGCCAACGCCCGAGGATGCCCGGATTCTCGTCAAGAAGAAAGTGGAGCCGGTTAAACCCGTCGAATCCTGGCTTACGGGAACCTTCAACTGGAAAGAATGGGTCGCTGACGGCATCCGCAAAAATTTCGGCTACCTGGTCTCCGACTACTGGGTTCGGCGCCAGAAAATCCTTGAAGACGATATCATTCCCCTGCTCATTGAAGAGGCCTCCCGCCAAGTCATGAAGGATGACATGGACAAAGTGGCAAGCAATTATCTCGATGAAATCAAGCAGATGGATAAACGGCTTATGGAGCTTGACGACCGGGTCTGGAAGCAGATTGCGCGCTCGGCCGCCCCTTTCAAAGTAACTCGGGATCGGAACCCCAAAACCGATATTCCAATCACCAAATGGTTTCAGCGGCTGACCAAAAGCCAGCGAGCGGAAATCATGCAGATGGTGAAATGGCTTGACAACCCCGATCCGGCCCGCACTCCCTACGTCTATATGAAACCCGGCATGACCAGACAAGGAAATGAGATAAAAATTTCAACCAAATTGGATGAAGACGGCGTCAAGAACAAGGCCAAGGAGTTCCTCAACCAGATGATCGATCTCATGTATAAGCTCGAAAAGGCCTATGATAAAATGCTCAAGGATATGAGTGGCATGAACGGCTATGTTGCTCAAAGTCATGGCCGCCCGGGATTAAGCCTGGATCCTCACCACATTCCTTTACGCCCCGTAAAAGGCAACGACGCCAACCAAAAACTGGTCGACAAATGGGCGTCAGGCTACCGCGGCGAATATACGAGGCTTGAGCAGGATGTCGGCAATATTCTCAATGTCAGAGGCTGGGGCAAGATCTCATCTTTTGAACGAAAACAGATGTCACCGCTGGAAAATACCATGGCCAACCTCGAAGAAGGGGAAATCCCTGTAGTCGGAGGAACCATCGGCGACTGGGGCGGTACCGGATTTGAGTTCTACGCGGCCAAATCCCACCCCTACTGGAAAAAGCTTTTGCGCCTGCGCTTCCAGATTCACAAACTGCAGCTGACACAGAAAAACATCCAGGAAGTAACCAAAAAAGAGGTCCTGACGATCTTCAAGGACGGCCGTATGCTGCTTGAAGATAAGTCCATCAATCCCAACAACCCACCAACCTCACTGACGCCGGTCGAAAAAAACCCCAATAGTGCCAATGGTGTATCATTGCCGGCGGCGGGCTCGACGACAACGGCTTCGACTCCCTCCTCAACGAGTAACAAAACCTCTATTTCTCTGGGCATCGCCACACCCAAAGAGCGCCAAGCCTTCATCAAAAAGATGATCGAACTTATGGAAGAGGAGTATCAGCGCCTGCTTAGCCGCATTCTCAATATGTTTGAGATGGAGATTGAGCTTAAACCGGTCTCCCCGGCTACTGAACTGGCGGTACTGACGGTTATGGAGGCCTCGATCAAGCACCAGGCCAAACCCGGCCAGATCGAAGAAGAAAAGATCAAAGATGTCGTTAAAAAGTATAAGTGGGAAATCTTGAGACGAGATCAGAGCCGCTATATCGAACGTCAATCGAAAGAGCCGACCATCAAGCTGCCGCTTTTAGAGGGCGGTGAAGTCACGGCCCAGGATCCGACCGGCGGCGGCACCATCACCAAAGGCAAGAGTTTGCTCCTGGTGGTTCAGGCATTGGGTGAACTCGACATCCCCCTGGCCCAGGCGACTCAAGCCTTTCCCGTTAAACCGGCTAAGTTTTCCGGCCGCCTGAAAATCTGGGGCGACTGGCCGGCCCATCCTCCGAACGACATCCCTCCGGTGATGATCTTTGCCGATGGCTGGATGGTCGATACGGTTGAACCACCCTGGGGCACCGATGTCGATGTGCCCTTAAACTTCAAGGTTACCAAGGTTGTCCATAAACCGACTCAGATGAACCTCAAAGATCTGGAAAATAAATTCTATGTCGATTTCGCCGCCCGGGCCGAAGTCGGGGTTCCACCCAGAGCGAGAAGTGAATTTGTCACCGGGGAGATCTTTCCCGCCGAACTCTGGCTGCCGACCGACGATGAACATCGACTCGAGCTTTTCTATCCTTACAGGGTGACAATTGAGGTTGAAACCACTGACGCCAGTGGCGACAAAGTTCTCGAAAATATAGAGATAACCGCCACCGGCCCGAAAAACAGCGTCAACCAACCACCCTATATCCTGCCCCTTAACAAGGGTGACCTGGTCAGCGTCAAAGTCAAACGCCTCAAAAAACCTCTCTGCGAAAAACAATCAAAAAGCAAAAAGTTCGACCCGGCTGCCGGTAAAACTCTGGACTTCAAAGTTCGACTGCCCTTTTATAAAACTGACAACCTGACCGTCAAAGGCCGTTTTGTCGCCAAAGCCGACCTCGACCCACCACTTAAAATCGAAGGCGGCCTGGTCACATCCAATCTCGGTTACGAAACCTCTGTCAGCCAGGACGGCAGCTTCAGTTTTAAAAACCGGATAGCTTGGCATCAGCTCGATACGTTCGAAATTAAAGCTCTCATCTGGGAAGGCGATAAAGGCCGGGTTTTCCGCCCGGTGGGCGGCCTGGCCAAAGACGGCTTTGCCAAACCGATCCTCGCTCAAGAGTTTGATATGGGCAACATTGAGCTTGAGCGCCATGAAGTCAAGGTTGATCCTATTCCAGTCAAAGTCACCGACTGGCGCGGCCGCATACTCCCCGAAGATAAGCTGAAGGTCCTGATCGGAGACCGCCCGGCAACCTGGGACGGAAACCATTTCATCGGCTCCTGGATCTTTACGAAACGCCGGGAAACCGTCGAGATCAAGGCCAGTCTAACCATGGATTACGGCCTTCCGGTCGAAGGCCAGACCGAATATACAATCAGTGACAAGGACTTCCTGGCTGGTAAAGTGAAAATTTCCAGCCCGCTGACGATCAAGCTCGAAGTCTACTACCCTTTTTCGGTCTTTCTCAAAAACAAAATAAAAGCGCCCGATGACCCACCCAAACCGGGCCGAGTAAAACTAACCAGTGCGGAAATCGAAGGTTTCAACCCGCCCCTGAACAAATATGAGGTGGTTGCCGACAGCGAGGAACCCGTTCTTATCAATGCCCCTGTCCGCCTCGACCAGCGCCTGACCATTCATGCCCAGGCACCACCTGACCAGCCTCAATATAGAGGCAGTGGTTTTGTTGTCATTCCCAGAAAAACCGGCCGGGCCGCCATGGAAATCACCCTAACCGACAAAAAGAAGAGTCCGGCGATCAGCATTCAACAACTGGCCGTAGCCGGAATCGGCAAAGACAAGCAGCCCAAGATGGGCAAGGGCATGGTTGGTTCGGCAACTATCGCCGTTGGCGAGATCGAATCCCCCCAGCTATCCCTGAACTGGATGCGCAAGTCGGATCGGGCCGGTGAAGGGGAGTTAGAGGTCATTTCGGTTAAAAATGACACCAGCTATCCGGTCAGCAAAGCCTTCGGATCGGTGCCGAAAAATCTGCAAAGCAAACACGACACCCTTTACCTGACGGTTTCCGACGGTGGCACGCCCCCACAGGGAGATAAGGCCGAATTGGATTTTGAGTGGCAGGAAGCCGGTGATGAATTTGTTAAAATCAAGACCCCGCTACGGGCCAAAAAGGGCGACCAGGTCGAGATCACCAGTGTCTGGACAATTGCCGAAGAGATGGGCACGGTACGCGAAATTGCCTACAGCGCCAATGGCGCCGAATTCTTTCGCTCTCCGGTAGACGTTCCTGAAGGCAAAAGATTTACTCACCCGGTCGTTCTCGATACAACCCCGGTAAAAGCCGGCAACCCGACGATTACCGCCGCCCTGATCAACCTTGATCCGCCGCTAACGGCTTCGGGCAGCAAAAGATTCAAGCTCGAAGAAGATAAGGATCAGATCGTCAGGACTGCGGCCCTGACCGCCAACAACCAGAGTGAAGCCATAGAGCCGGATAGCGGGGTCAATATCTGGGCCCAGGTCAGGGCCGGCCAGGAGAGAGATGGCCTGCGAACCTTGACCGCCCGCTTTCGCGGCCAGACCCCGAGCAGCGCATTTGAACTGAAAGGGGGCGAAAAGATTGATCAGCCCCTGAGCATCGACACCAGCGGCCTCAGGCCATCAAGCTACAGTGTCCGGCTGAAACTTTTTGGCCCGGAGGGAGAACTGGAAGATACCGAAGTAGTGCGGTTTATTATCCAAAAGAAAAAAGACCCCGACGATTCCGGCCTGGAGGATGTCTATTGCAGTAGCTCAACCATCAATATCAAGTTCTGGGATCACGGTGCCCAAGATAATGACAAGGTTAGAATCCGTATCGGCAAGGATTGGGACAAGACTGTCAATCTCAATGCCTGCGGCGGACCGGATGAACCGGCCGGCGGAGGCTGTGTTCAATACAATCTACCATTAGGAAAAGGTGGAATTGCCACCATCAGGGTCGAAGCTCTTAACGTTGGCGATATCCCGCCAAATACCGCGTCCTTAAAGATCGAAGGCGGCTGCACCCCGACCCTGCAACACTGGAACATGCAGACCGGCGGTATTGGTAAGGTTACTATCAGACGGGGAAAACCGAAAAAGAAAAGGTGATGGCGACTAAGGATTGCCCAAAAACCATCCGGGCTCACACACCAAGCCGGATAAATTGAGCTTGACTTAAGAGATAAGCTTTTAGTAGGTTACCGGATCAGACCTAAACATGAACCGCAAGGAGAGAGAGACTAATGTCTGAACAAGAACACACCCTGGCCGTTTTCATCGACTTTGAAAACCTTGCCTTAGGCTTTAAAAATCGCAAAAAAAATGAGAAATTCGAGATTGCACTGATTCTTGCAAGACTGGTTGAAAAGGGCAAGGTGATCGCCAAGAAAGCCTATGCCGACTGGGCCAGCTACTCTAAATTTAAGGAAGAGTTACACTCGGCGGCGATTGAGTTGATCGAGATTCCGAAACGACGCATGACCGGTAAAAATTCAGCCGATATCCGCCTCTGTGTCGATGCCATGGATATGTCTTACGCCAAGGATCATATCGACACATTCGTTGTCGTCTCCGGTGATTCCGACTTTTCACCCCTGGTTTCCAAACTCAAAGAGAACGGCAAGCAGGTAATCGGCATCGGTATGCGCGATAGTACGTCGGATCTCTTAAGCGACAACTGCGACGAATTTATCTATTACGAAGATCTGGAGCAGGCCTCACAGATGACACCGCCGCAACTCACCGGCGACCTCTCTGAAGAAAAACGTGAAGCTTTCAAATTACTCTTTGACTCGATCACGGCCTTAAGGCGGGAAAACAAAGAGATTCTCTGGTCCTCGATGATCAAACAGACGATGCAACGCAAGCGGCCCTCATTTAACGAGTCCACCATCGGCTACCGCTCGTTCAGCGAGATGCTCCAGGATTGCGCCAAACGTAAATATCTACAGGTGAGCAAGGATAGTAAAAGCGGAACTCTAATCGTCGACGGCTTCGCTAAATAGGACTCTCTATGCTTTTAATGATCGATAATTACGATTCGTTTACGTACAACATTGTCCAGTATTTTGGTATTTTGGGGGAAGAGGTAGTTGTTAAACGAAATGATGAAATCACGCTCGACGGCATCGCCGAGTTGCGGCCGGATCGACTCGTTATTTCACCCGGCCCCTGCACCCCGGCCGAGGCCGGGATATCGGTTGCGGCAATTAAACATTTTGCCGGGAAATTGCCGATCTTAGGCGTCTGCCTCGGCCACCAGAGTATCGGGGCCGCTTTTGGCGGCGAAATTGTCCGCGCCGCCCGCATCATGCACGGCAAGACCTCTGAGGTTGAACATAATGGCCTGGAACTCTTCAAAGGAGTTGCCAACCCTTTCACCGCAACCCGCTATCATTCGCTGGTAATCGCCCCGAAAACCCTGCCCGCCTGCCTTGAAGTTACGGCTCGCGCCTGTGACGATCAAGAGATCATGGCCATTCACCACCGCGAACTCCCGATCTGGGGCATCCAGTTCCACCCCGAATCAATCCTCACCGAAGCCGGCATGGCAATTCTGAAAAACTTTCTCGTTCTTTAATTAAGTCACAGCGGATAGCGGCGAACTTTGCTATCGCTCACTTCGAGGGGGACACACCCCAAGAGTACTTCCTCGCTTCGCTCACAGCGCAGCTCAGCCCGGCTCGGGCTGGCGCCCGGCCTGGAGCAATGTCCCCGCATCGAGACAATTTGACGACGGCCCCTGAAGTTACCTTGTTAAAGATTCTCTCACTCAAGCAGAACCAAGCCGGTAAAGGTTGCCATCGATTCATCTTTGTCAACCACCGACTTCTGGGGCCAACCTGCCGTCTCCATCAGTTTGCCGACATCGA
>JAYEGS010000069.1:0-4819 GCA_034659215.1 Pseudomonadota bacterium
TTAAGATACTCTTTTTTGCCGCTATAAAACAGTTTGGTCGGGCATTCCATTGCCATGACGAAGTGGGATTTGGTCAGGTATCTGGATGATGGCATGGTGTAAGTTTCCTTCTTTTATGTGTTTGATATTTTATTTGCGATTACCATAGCAATATTTGCTACATCTGTACACTATATCCTCAATGTTTAGATCGGTGAATTTGCTTTAAAATCATTACCTCTGAAAACTCTGATCGGATTGCCGCGCTCAATGTTATTGTGCCCAGTCCATACTTTTTGTTGAAAATGCGCCTGCCGGTTGTCTTCTTTTTCTTTAATAATCGAGAAAAGGCGGGCCAACGCCAGCTTTTTATTCATATGCTGCGATCTCTCCTCACGGGCAATAACCGTTGTTTTCGAGGGGAGGTGGGTTATTCTTACAGCAGTATCTGATTTGTTGACATGTTGTCCGCCCGGTCCTGATGACCTCATGGTTTCAATTTTGATATCCTTCTGATCGAAATACTGCTCTTTTGGCGGTTTGAATCGGTTGACTGCAACAAACCAGTTTTTTCGTTTGTGAGTTGGTCGGAGCGGGCTTTTGCCGATCCATTGGATGGCACCCTGATACGATGATGAGAAGGCATCAGAGTCGGCACCGTCCAACGCCAGCAGAGCAGACCTGAAAGTGTTGGCCTGTTTTCCCGGTAAAGCATCTAAAATCTTGACATCAACTCCATGTTTGGCAGCATCTTTGATAATTCGTTTTACGAGATTGCTGACCACCCAGCAACACTCTTCCGGTCCACGGCCGGCAGTTATTTGTAACCATTGATTCATCTCTGACTCCGTACTTTATATGTGATTATTGGTCGCAAAGATGCCACCACCTCAATCAACCCGGCATTTTGTAGATCTTGAATGACGGTTTCGATGTTTTTGTACGATTGTGGCGCTTCTTCGTAGAGTAGATCTTTGTTTTCACAGATTACTCTACTGCCGAGTTCGGTTTGTAATAGTGCTTGCGGCTTGTATCGAGAGCTCAGCCGTTTTCTGCTCTCATGGCGATTCCATTTGCGACCGGCTCCATGTGCTAAAGAGTAGCCGTTTAATTTCTGGTTGCTGGTCGGCATGACCAGATAGCTTAAAGACCCTCTTGTTCCGGCGATGACGATAGCGCCTTCTTCGGCTGAGACGGCTCCCTTTCGATGTAACCAGTAATTGCCTCCTTCAATGGTCTTAGAGGTCAGGCTGTTATGGCATATGTCAAGGATGTTAACCCCTTGAGTTCCCAGACAAGAAGTAAAGCGATGGGCAATCAAAGCTCTGTTGGCTGCGGCCCACTTGATTGCCTGATCATGTTTTTCAATATAAACTCTCGCATTGTTGGACTCTTCTTCCAGTCCTTGGGCGCCGTAGACATCGGTGTGGGAGCGTAAAATGGATTCTCCAAGACCTCTTGAGCCGCTGTGAACCAAAACCATGAACCTGTTTTTGTCCAAACCTAAATTTTTAAAAAGAGTAAGGTTTTCTATCTGCTCAAACAGTTGTAATTCGGCAAAATGATTGCCTCCGCCAAGAGTTCCCAATGCATCATCGTAAGGCCTGGCTTTGATGGAATATCGCGAGAGCCATTCCGGGATATCTCCACCCCAGGCTGTTTCCAGGCCAGTTAATTTCTTAACCCATCGATCACGTTTAAGTTTGTTGCGTTTAAGTTGAGTTTGCCAGAGTCCGATACCGCAGCCAACATCATTGCCGAGCAGGTAAGGGTAGATAATGTCTTTGCTGATAAATACTGCGCCGACTGGAGCCCCTTTGCCGGGATGAATATCGGGCATGCCGATGACTCTCTCCATTCCTGGAAGTTCAGAGGTCTTTTTCAGTTGCTCAACGGCCTTACCTTCAATCCAGCTTTTTTCAGATTCAACAATATGAAAATGTGGTGACCCTGATAAGTTGTTCATGGTTATGATTTTCCCTGTTTGGTTTTATTATTTGTAGAGATCAAGAAAGCATGAAAACTGACTGAAAAATCTCAGATTAATAACTCCTGTAGGACCATTTCGTTGTTTACATACAAGAATCTCAGCCGTGTCTTTATTGTAGGGGTTATCCTTGTTGTAGTACTCGTCACGATAAATAAACATAATGACATCGGCATCTTCCTCAAAGGCCTCCGACTCCCGCAGATCGGAAAGCTGCGGTCGTTTGTCTGATCGCGACTCAACATTTCGGTTGAGCTGTGAGAGGGCAATCACCGGAACATTAAGTTCCTTTGCCATCTCCTTTAAAGAGCGCAAAATTTTGGCAATCTCCCGCTCCCGACTCTCACAATCACCAGACATGAGTTGGAGATAGTCAATTATCACCATATCCAGCCCTTTGTTTTTTTGCAAACGTCTCGCTTTGGCCCGCATCTCATCAACGCTGATTCCCGGTGTATCATCCATATATATTGGCAATTCCGAAATTATGGTAGCAGCTTCTGAGAGACGAGGCCAAGCAACATCTTCTATTGTTCCTTTATTTAAATATCTAGTCTCAACCTCCGCTATACTACTCAGTAATCTGAGAACAAGTTGAATTTTCGATGTTTCCAGCGAAAAAAAAGCAACCTTGTTACAACTGGGCAGCTCGGCACAGTTCTTAGCGATATTCAAGGCTAACGAGCTTTTCCCCATGCCCGGACGTCCGCCAATGATAATCAGGTCAGAGCGTTGTAAGCCGTTTGTAATATCGTCTAATTCCCAGAACCCTGTGGTCACACCAGTAATTACGGAGTCGTTACTATAAGCAGAGTCGATAGCGCTAAAACTTTTTTTGACAATTTTAGCTATATGCGTGATCTCTGACTGTTCACAATTTCGGGCGACTTCATTTATTAATTGTTCAGCCTTGCTGACCAGAGCATCTGTTTCTTTTTCATAGCTTTGCTCGATAATTTCAGTCGAGATCGTGATTAATTGTTTGAACAACGATTTGTTTCTGATAATCTTGGCATAGGTGCCCAAGTTATTATCTGTATGTACGTTGTTGATCAGTAATGAGAGGTATGGTTTACCGCCGACTTTATCCAGTTTTCGGCGTTGTTTTAGGTGGTCGGCTACCGTTACAGAGTTAATTTGTTTATGATCTTTAGCCAGTTCTAGAATTGAGTTGAAGATTTCCCGGTTCCCGGGCTGGTAGAAATCATCCCCATTAATGTTAATGTAGTCGGTTACCTGACTTAATGCCCCATTGTCGCGTATGATTCCACCGAGAAGGGCCTCTTCTACTGTCAAGTTTTGCGGAGGCAGTTGATCGGCAGATTGACTTTGTCGAATTTTTTTTCCCATTATAATCTCCTGGCAATACCTTTGTTACTTGCTGGGGCTCAGAACGTGTTTGAAGGTTGCAATTCTTTCAGTTTTTTCTTACTTGTAAAAGCTTTACGCGACAGAATGTGACTTGTAACTTTCGAAAGTGAAAAGAATGGCGAATGAGGTTAGGTTTTGAATAGAATATAGCAAGCAGTTGTCCAAAGCTGCAACTTCAGCGCGTTTTTGTTGTCATGATGATTGATATCTGCTCGGATTTGGAGTGTCTACAAAAGATGTTCGGGAGTGGGTTGCCGCAGCTTATTTTGCACCAAATTTACACCAAACACAAAAAAAGGCTTATGCGCAAAACGCATAAGCCTTTATAATTTATTGGTAGCGGGGGCTGGATTTGAACCAACGACCTCCGGGTTATGAGCCTCATCCGGCTATAAACTTAAATTGGCTGTAATTTCAATAATTTCCCCTTGTTTCAGTAGCTTAGATTGGGTTTTTGGGTTAATTCAACAGGTTCAATACGTTCAATGCGTTCAATCAATGTAAATTTAATTTACATCAAATTTACATCAGAGAAATATTAGCGGAACTGACTTTTGTTGAAGCTTGCTGAAGATTTTGGTTCTAACGTTCTATTTTTGTGGTCCTTAAAAATGGGATGATTACCTTCTCCTCCATATGATGATGGTTGGTTTTAGACAGGCCATTTTTTTATTTTACTTTGTCGGGTAAATGTCCTACATTGATTAGGTTTTTTTATGCTCTGTAAGGTCTCGATCTGGTCAGGAGTATAATTACATAACTATGGAAGTGTAGTTGGAATAGGATGCGGCTTGGTGACTCTTGACTGTTACGATCGCGGTGTTCTGATAGTTGGGAAAGCCGGGTCGATGTTTTTTGATTTATAGCGACTGGAATTGAATTGAAAAATTGAGGTTTATTACATGCTGGAAATATCCACCCTAAAAGATATTGCTGCCCTGGGCGAAAACCACGTCGTTGAATGCAAGTTGGCGAGCGGCAAGGACGGTAAAGGAGAACTGCCCAAGGATTTCTGGCCGACCTACAGCGCCTTTGCCAATACGCACGGCGGGGAAATCCTGTTGGGAGTGAGGGAGAAAAAGGATCATCGGTTTGAGGTCGAGGGTGTTGAAAACCCGGCTAAGGTTCTGGATGAATTGTGGACGAGTTTGAATAACCGACAGAAGGTAAGTGTCAATTTGTTAGATGAGTCTTTGGTTCAGGTATTGGAGATTGAAGGCCTTTCCGTGGTGTGGGTTCATGTTCCCAGAGCTGGCAGAAAACAGCAACCCGTTTATCTGCGGGGAAATCCGTTGACCGGAACCTATCGTCGCCTGAATAGTTCTGATTGTTTGGCCGCTGAAGAGATTGTGCGGCGCATGTTGGCTGAGCAGCTGGACGATAGCCGTGATACGCGGATTCTTTCCGGTTTTGGTTTGGAAGATCTTGATTTGGATAGCTTGCACGCTTATCGCAATATGTTTTCAGCTCATAAATTGGATC
>JAYEGS010000070.1:0-4816 GCA_034659215.1 Pseudomonadota bacterium
GCTGATTTACCTTGAATTCGATGATATAGACCTTGTCCGGTAACTGGACACTCATATCAACCCGCCCCTTGCTGCTGACATCTTCGGCTGTGAACGGAATTCCCAGAGAGGCTATATAGGCATAAAGCACCGAGGCGTAATAGCCTTCATATTTATCGATAATCTTGTTGGCGTAATTCTGGTAAGGGATGCCGGCAAAGAGGCTCGCTAAGTTTTGCCGGAAGGCGGACAAATCAGCTCCGGCAAGAATGTTGTAGAGCTCCCGTTTTTGGGGTCGCAACTCTTGGGACTGGCTGGTAAGATACTGGATGAAAAGATTGTTTAAGGAAATCTGGATCTCTTTATTGGGAACTTTAAGATGGTACTCAATGCCGTCAATTGCTATCTGTTTTGATTTGAAGGTTAGATATCCAGTTTGCCAGAGAAGAGCAACCAGGTCGATGTGATCCACATCAAAAGTGTCGAGAATTATGTCATCAGCGATGTAGTTTTCAACTTCAGGCAGATAATATTGCTGCTGTTTTAATAAATCTATTAAAAAACCGGGGTTCCCGGTGCTCCACCAGTAGGGGCGGTATTCTTTAGCATTTGCAAAAAACAGCAAGATATCGAAAGGGTTATAAAGCGCTTCGGCAAAATAATTATAACCGTTATACCACTCTTGTAATTTATCCCGGTCTACACCATGCAGATGATCCACAAAACTATTTTCCACCTCGGCATGAGTATACCCGCAAATAGTTGCATAATCGAGGTTCAGGGTAATATCCTGTAAATTATTAAGCCCGCTGAAAAGATTCATTTTGGCGAATTTAGAGACTCCGGTGATCAGGACAAATTTAAGATACTCGTCGAGATCTTTGATAATCCCGTAAAAGCCTTTTAATTTGTCCAGGTTAACCCGAGCTATGGTCTTGTTGGTGATATGGTCAAGGATAGGCTTATCATATTCATCAATCAAGATCACCACCTTCTCGCCATATTTATGAAAAGCTTTCTTGACCAGATTATGAAAACAGGTTCCGGCGTCGTTTTTGTCGGCCGCACAATTGATAGCAAGCCGTTCCTGATTATCCTCCATAATTCGCGCCAATTGGCGATTAAAATTCTCCTCCGTATCAAACTGACCGCCGCCAAAACTTATTTTTATAACCGGATGGCGGGTATCCCAATCCCACTTCTTTTCAATATAAAGTCCTTTGAAAAGTTTTTTTTTGGCCGCAAATAGATCTCCCAGCGTACTCAGCAGGACACTTTTACCAAACCGTCGCGGCCGGCTGAGAAAATAATATTTTCCTGCTTGAGTAAGATTATAGAGAGCCCTGGTTTTATCCACATAAATGTAATTTTCCGCGGGATCCACTAATTCCGAAAAAGTCTGAATCCCAATAGGGAGTTTTTTCATAATTATTCCACCTTTTCCCACTCAAAGCGGCTGAGATAAATAACCTTAAATCCACTACAAATGGTGTGAACATTGGCTTCGCCCGGCTTCGAGGGGGACACACCCCAAGAGTACTTCCTCGCTTCGCTCACAGCGCAGCTCAGATCGGCATAAAGGCTTGCGCCGCCGCCTGGAGATTGCGCCCGAACGAAGAGAGGAAGTGCCCTTGGGGTATCCGGCGCATCGAGATCGTTTGAGGACTACATTATGCTGAATAGTTACAACTTTATTCTGCTTCAATTATTTCCAAAGCTTCACGTGCATTACATATATTATTCTTTGAATTCTTAAAGTCTTTTAGATCTCTTGTAATGATATAATCAACTCCTTCATTTAATGCTGATTCATCTATTACTGCGTCTTCATAATCTTTAATCTCTGACACAAGTGCCTTTCTCAGTATTTTTCCATGTGCAACTAAAACACTAAGATGGTTCAATAAATTATTGATTATTTGATTTCTTTTCAGTATGTCAACTTTTTGCTTCTCTAAAAAATACGATAGAGTTGTTATCTCATGAGAGCATACATAACCTTTAATTCTTTTTTTTACACAAAAATCAAATATTGCTAATGCTGATTCATGATCCATTCGCTTATTTAGAATATCTATGATGATATTTAAATCAATTAATACTTTTTTCATAAAATTCTTTTCTCATCTCTTTTTTATCTGGCAAAGTCACTTTATCTAATACCCCATACAAATCTCTTGCGGCTGAAGAAATATCTACATGATTTACATTTTGCTTTAAGCGCAGTAAATATTTCTCAAATAAGCCAGAAATAGATTGCCGTGATACTTTTGAATATTGATGAGCAAATTCAATTAAATTCTCATCTACATTCAGTGTCAATTTTTTATTCATAATCTCACCTCTACGTAATAGATTATCAATTATTTACGTAAAAGTCAACTCCTGCGTGTTGCATTTTCATTAACTGAATAGCGTCCTCAGGCCTCTATCGCAGTCACATATCACAAAGTAACGCGTTTTATCAGGAGGCTGTCCGAGAACGTCTTTTTTCCCCAGCTCAGCGTTATTTTTTGAAAATAATGCTCGGAATACTAAGTGTATGCCTGCGCTTATTGTCAAAAAATGCCTTGATCTGAGAAAAAAATCCTATTCTCGGACAGCCTCCTAGATGCGGGACATGATCGCCATTGCGGTCGGTTTTTTGCTGAACTCGATGCCGATCAGCCAGGTTGATTGTGCTTGGTATCTTTCGCCGTATTTTTTCTGGACTGATAGTACTTGCGGGCCTGGTAATAGAGCTCTTCCAAGTGTCGCCATCTATTGTAGAGGGCGTTAAGGGTTAGTACGGTCTGGTGGATACTTTCAGGGTAGTCATGGGCAAGGTTGTTGCGCAAGTTTCGAAAAAATTGCCAGTCTTCAACCGAAGTAAGGATTCCAAGTTGCTCCAAGTGGTTGAGGATATCGAGAAAAGGAATTGGCTGAGAACTGTTTTCAAAGAACCTGTAAAGTGATGGCAGCAGTCTGGTTCCCATTGAATCCTGAAGTTTAGTGAAACGATAGATAAACTGATCAAGGTGTTCAATACGTTCGTCTGAGGCCTCCTTGAGAGCTGCGACGGAGAGAGGCATAAATTCATCAAGAAGTTTTTTACCACGATCCAGCCGGTATAAATGGCTGTCGCATTCACTTATGGCTGAAGCAATAGTTTTTTCGATAATTTCGGGGCTTTTCATAGATATATTCCTTGTTGGCGGGCAATTTTCACTACATCCGGTACGTCTTCAGTGTCAGTTGTAGTTGCGGTCAGAAGATCAATTTTCTGATCACCCAAGGCCCTTTGAAGTTGACCCAGCGCGGTAATTTTTTTTAGGAACATTTCTTCCAGGCTTAAGTCGGCCTCAACCAGAAGGTCGATATCCCCCCCCTTTTTACTGTCGTCCAGGCGGCTGCCAAAAAGTCGAAGTTTGGCGGCCCCACCAAAACTGGTACGGATAATATTTTTAATGGTCAGAACTTGTTCGTCAGTTAATCGCATTGTCTCTCTGTTTAATCACCTTAAAGCCACTACAAATGATGCGAACATTGGCTTCGCCCGGCTTCGAAGGGTACGCACCCCAAGAGTACTTCCTCGCTTCGCTCACAGCGCAGCTCAGATCGGCATAAAGGCTTTTGCCGCCGCCTGGAGCAATGTCCCCGTATCGAGATAGTTTGAAGAGTACATTATGCTGAATAGTTAACAAATTCTTTGAATTAACTTGAAGTTAGCTGAGGAAGCGGGCGGTGATGCTATTAATATCTACAGCCCAAAATCATCCTTTAAACGTTCAATCTGATGCATGCTCTGGTGCAGGATGGTAACGATACCAATATCACCATTACTTAAATATCGCCAATAAACAAAGTACTTTTTATACCTGAAGAAAAAACCGTCGACACCAAATGCAGCAGGTATCGGACGGGAAAGAATTTCATGTGATTCAACCTTTGCAAAGGCATCGAATAGACCGATAATATATATCTCCGCCAGCTCTGCTCCCCATTGGTCTAAAGTGTATCGAAAAATCTCATCGATCCTGTGAGAGGCCGCGTTTTGAACCAAAAATCGAGCCATTAACCTTGCACTTCCTGATTGCGCTTGATAACCTCAGTCGCTGATAGCGGAACATATGAACTCTCGGGTGCAGAAAAGGCGCAGGCAAGCTCAGCCTTTAGTCGCTCGAAAGATTGTTGTTCCACGTGCTCCTTGTCACGCCGGATGAGGTCACGGATATACTCGCTCACATTCTCGTAGGAGCCGGTTTCTCCAACACTTGTCGCAACAAAATTGCTTAAAGCACCGCTGAGCCTCACTGTCAAAGTTGTTTGAGCCATGCTGATAACCCTCCTGAATATAGTTTGTACTCATTATAACCAATACTGACTACACTGTCAAGATTCAAAAGTCTGTGGCGGCCAGTGGCGGCAGGGTCAAATCTTTATTCTTGACAGTTTGTTGGCATTAAGTTGATAGCGGTCACCGGTATACCGTAAAGTTAAGGAAGATGCGGTGTCCGATAAAGCCCCGCTCGCGAGTCGGCAAATAATCTAACAAGCAAAAGAGGTCGGCATCAGGAAAAAGATTAAGAATCTCACCCAAAACCTTTTCGGCCCCGGCTTCCACCAGCAGCCATTCGTGCATTACTGCTACTTTCATAAATTAACATGTTTGGTGCGTCCGCAAATTCTGGGAACACAATCCCGATTTCCTTCGGAGAATCGGGTTATGTCCCTAGGACTGCCTATTACCCATAATTTTAAGCTGGACATCTAAGCCTGAATCGTGCATACTTGATGCATGAAAACTCAAAATCAAATCAAACGTACATTGTCTGAGGAGTCAAGTTTATTATACCTC
>JAYEGS010000071.1:0-4780 GCA_034659215.1 Pseudomonadota bacterium
CAGGATCAAACTCTTCAGTTTAACCTGTATAACTCTTCGCAAATTTCATTTGCGTTGTTTGTTGCATGTGTATCTGCTCGAAACAGCTGTACAATTAATCCTATTCAGTTTTCAAAGATCGATTCTTTTGTGCCACCCGCAATATGTTATTATTGACAAAATGGCTGATAAGTCGGTTAGATCATTTTCTGTTGACTTATTTCATGCTTTTCATTTTCTACCGAAGTCTTAAAATTCTCAAGACTTAAATGCTTGCCCCTAGATCACGATTTCCGTTGATCAGAGGCGAGCGGCTTATACGCTCACACTGCATCTTTGTCAAGAGCTTTCTTCAAACTCGGAAGTAAATATTTTCTTTTTTCCAGAGAACTTCTTCCCGTCCCAAATGAGTCTTGCAACCCATCAGTGCGGAAGGAGGCGCTTTATACCCCTGCCTCTCTCTTTTGTCAACCGCTTTCTTAGGAAAAGTTCAAAAAAGATACTCTTTTCGAGCGGCAAGCGGCAGCACCATCATCGAGACATCATGCAACCCGCCATCCGCATCCATTAAATAGTCATCAAATTCGGCGTGCCGGACAAATCCGAGCTTACGAAAAGCTTTAACCACGGAAAGCTCGGCCGAAACAACTTCGGCAACCAGCATATGCAAACCCATCTCCCGACCGATTTCAACTAACTCCTGAAGGAGCTGCATACCCAGCCCAACTCCACGAAACTCTTTTGTCAGGTAGATACGCAACTCTCCAATATGACGACCGGCGCCCTCACGCCGATGCAACGTCGCATCCCCAACCAGGCGATCTCCATGCAGAGCCAACAAAGGCACCACCCGATCATAATCAAGCTGGGCAAACCACCCGGCGATTAACTCCGGATCACGAACATCCTCTTTCAGAAAACGAACATCTTCATCACTGGCTCGCTGACAGAACATCTCGCTGACCGCATCCTGATCGCCGGCAGCCATGGGCCGCAACAAAACGCGCAAGCGATTGCTGGTATTGATAAATTTACGATAAACTTTGACTTTCATAGTTTTTCTCCTCTTATCTATTTCTCAAACTTGCTTTACATTATTATATAGTGTGCTATGATTCGTCAATACATAGTTTAACAAAAAAAATAGCCCTCAATCAGAAAAGAGGTACTTTATAAAGATGAACAAAGAGCAGATCACCATCACATTGGTGCAAATGAACGTCAATCTGGGTTGCCCCGAAAAAAATTTGCGCCGGGTCGAAAAACTTTTACAACCGGTCAGGGAAACACCGGACATCATCCTCTTGCCCGAGCTCTGGAGCAGTGGTTACGACTACGAACATTTCACCCAACTCGCCGCCACAACCCCGGCCATGCTCAAGCAGATGGCAGAAATCGCCAAGGCCAAGGGCTCACACATTGGCGGCAGCCTGGTTGAAGCTGATAACGGAAATTTTTACAATACCTTTTTCCTTATCGACCCCAAAGGCAATCGCCTGGCCGCGTACCGCAAAATCCACCTCTTCTCCCTGATGGAAGAAGATCGACATTTTTCTCCTGGGCAAAAACCCTGCCTGATCGAAATTTGCGGCTTGCCGGTCGGCCTGATGACCTGCTACGACATCCGCTTTCCGGAACTTAGCCGCACCCTGGCTCTGCAGGGAGCCCAACTTCTACTGATCTGTGCCCAATGGCCTCGGCCCCGCACAGCCCACTGGCGCACCCTGCTCAAAGCGCGGGCCATAGAAAATCAACTCTTTGTCGCAGCCTGCAACCGCATCGGCCAAGGCAACGAACATCGTTACCCCGGCAATTCCGCGATTATTGACCCCTGGGGCGAGAGCGTCTTAAGAGCTCCGCAACGCCAAGGTGCTTTTAGCGCTACACTCAACTTCGCCAAGGTCAAAGAGGTACGCCAAACCATCGCTTGCTTTGATGACCGCCGTCCTGAAATTTATTAAACAAATAACGCTATCAACCCATATAAGAGGCCAAAGCCTCTTGCCAGGGGCGCACTAAAGATGGGAACATTTTTTTAAAACGATCGAGACTCAAAATAGCTCGTTCCGGTAGATTTAATGGGCCGCCAAAATCAACTTCGGTCATCGGGGTTGCCTGCAAAAGAGAACTGTCAAGACCGGCCTGTTCGGCCACGGCCTGAGCAAATTCGTAACAGCTGACCCCATTACCTGCATCATTGGTATAATGATAGATCCCGGCCGCCCACTCAGTGCTAAGAGCCACCATCGCCGCCGCCAGATCACCAACATAGGTCGGCGCTATAAAAAAATCGTTGCTGACTGCCAGAGGACGACCGGCTCCCAGCTCCTCCTTGATGCGGCTGACCCAATCATCGCCACCACCGCCATAAAGAAGATCACTCCGGACAATAAGGTAGTTATCAAGCTGATCATTGACCATCTCTTCGCCACCATGCTTGGAGTTGCCATACTGATTAAGCGGCCATTTATCATCGTCCTCATCGTAAGGTTCACTGTTTTTACCGTTAAAAACATACTTACTGCTGAAAGAGCAGAGATAGATCCGAAACTTTGCCGCCGTCCGGGCCAGATTGCAAAGCCCCCTGGTATTAACTGGAAGTTTGGTCGCGAGCCTATGTTCAGCCGCTTCAACGTCATTAAAACCGGCACAGTTAATAATTGTAGCGGGCTGCAAACGCTCAACGGTTGAGTCCACCAAAACTTCATCCAAAATATCTAGTTCATCCTGACCCAAAGCCACAACCTCGGTATCGGCCTGCATCTCAAGCAGTAGGACGACGGCCCGACCAAGTTTGCTGCAAGCGCCGGTCACCATTACTTTTCTTGCCATACTTTCTCTCCTAAACAAAATATATTTCTATTAAAAAAACTATTCAACAGTAAATCTACAGTTTAATTGTACTGCTGTAAAAAATCACACACTTTACACGCTACCGGAAAAGGCAAGCTCGCCTTTTCCACCAGCTCTTCGGGGCTTAGCAGAAGCATCTTTTCTACGCTGCCAAACACCTGCAATAGCCGGAGCGCCCGTTTTTTGCCGATCCCTTCAATTTCAACCAACACCGTATCGCGCTCCCGTTTGCGGATCAGACGATGGTAATTAATCGCAAAACGGTGAGCTTCGTCACGCACCTGCTGCAAAAGTCGGGCACCGGGAGAGCGCACTGATAAAACCAGGGCATCCTTGCGGCCAGGTTGAAAGAAACGATCCGGCACCTGACGATCTTTACGACCATCTTCAGCTCGACCTTTAGCCACAGCCACCAGCGGCACTTCGATATCGAGCTCGCGCAAAACCCGGCTCACCGCCTCAAGCTGAGGCCGACCACCATCAAGAAGCAGGAGATCGGGCTGTGGCCGACAATTTTCACCACTAAAACGACGCCGTATGACCTCGGCCATACGGGCAAAATCGTCGGGGGCAACATCATCAAGACGATAATGGCGATATTCACTTTTACTCGCCTGACCGGCCCGAAAACAGACCAGAGAAGCGACTACACAATCTTCCTGAAGATTGGAGATATCAACCCCTTCAATAACTTCCGGCAAAACCTTCAATTTACAGACTTTAGCCAGGTCGCGCAAAGCCTGACCGGGAAAATCCTCGGCCGCAGCCTGTCGCACAAGATACTCTTTAGCGTTTTTTTGGGCCAAGTGCAAGAGTTGCGAGCGGCGGCCCCGACTCGGAACCAAAAGCTGCACGCGCCCGCCTCGAATCCGGCCAAGCCAGGATTCGAGCGCCCCCGTCGCCTCGTCCAATTCTGAAACGATGATCACCGGAGGCGGTTTCCCCTCTCCGGTATCGCCATAATGACGTTGTAAAAAAGCGCCCGACAACTCTTCCCGACGGCCGCCATATTCGAAAAACGAGAAAGGTCGACCGCCGACCACATTCCCCCGCCGCACCGTTAAAAGATAGAGCGCACTGGCCCCATCGATTCGGGAAGCAACTCCCAGAATATCAAGATCTTCGTCCCGTCCACCATCAATAGCTTGAGTTTTCAGAACCTGGCGCAGATCCGCTAAAGCGTCCCGCAAACCGGCCGCGGCCTCAAAATCAAGTTCCTCGGCCGCCTTGTGCATACGCCGCTCAAGACTTTTCAATACCGGTCGGCCACGGCCGCCGAGAATCAGAGCCGCCGAGCTGATTAAACGCCGATATTCGACCGGCGTCACCTTTTGACAACAAGGAGCGGCGCAAAGGTTCATCTGGTGGTTGAGACAGGGGCGCACCCGATTAACAAAACGCTCCCCCCGACAACGCCTCAGGCGAAAATGTTTATTGAGTAGCCCTAAAGTCGTCCGCAGAGCGCCGGCGGCCGGGAAAGGGCCAAAATAGCGGGCCCCATCCAAGCGCCGCCGCCTGACAACCTCAAAACGAGGAAAAGTCTGGCTCCGGTCGAGACGCACGTAAGGATAATTCTTATCATCTTTTAGCTCAATATTAAAGGGCGGTCGATGCTTTTTGATCAGATTATTTTCCAGGAGCAGGGCTTCAACCTCGCTACCGGCAAGAATCACCTCAACATCACACACCCGGGTCAGCAACAATGCGGTTTTAGCCCGATCCGGCCGGCCGCTGAAATAGGAGCCCACTCTTTTACGCAACGAAATCGCTTTGCCGACATAGAGGATTTTTCCATCACCCGCCAACATCAAATAGACCCCAGGATGGTCGGGCAAGGCTTTCAGCTTCAACTCAAGAGCATTCATTACGACCGCTGTTTCCGAACTGCTTGTGTTTGCTGTAACTGTTGCAGACGCAAGCCCTCTCTTTCAGCCAGACGCTGCCTGAT
>JAYEGS010000072.1:0-4770 GCA_034659215.1 Pseudomonadota bacterium
GATTATGGCAAACCAACAATCGAAGAAGGATAATACCCGTACCTTTGTTCTTGAAGATGACAGGCATCCAGAACGGATCATTGGATACTACAGTTTAACTATGGCACCTATCAACCTTAATGCCTTGCCGATTAAATTGCAAAAAAAACACCACAACGTTAGCTCTGCAGGACTGATTGCCAGGTTGGCCATTGATAAACGCTATAAAAAACAAGGTTATGGTGAATGGTTGCTGGTAGATGCTTTAAGAAAACTTCTACTTGCCAGCGACACTGTTGCATTTCCAATAGTTCTGGTTGACGCTAAAAAAGGATCTGTTGAATTCTATAAAAAATTTGGCTTTGTTCCTTTCAAGGACATTCCCAGTAAACTTTTTATCACAATGACGGATATTCGATTAAGTTTAACCGACTCTTTGTGATTTTCTGGGCTAACGACTGAAATAACTGGCACCCAACTTAAAGGGGTGTCATTACACAAACCAATGAGTGGCTTAAAACCAAAGATTTGCGGGCCGGTAAAGTGTCCAGTTTATTGATTCGTTCAGTGCTTATTTGCCGATTAGTTTGTTGAGTGTTGAAGAAGAACCAATTTTTCTTCCTTGACAAAAGCAATCGAGTCCCCATTGCTACACTGAAAATTCACCCCTGAAAATTCAAATCGGCAGCAATCTCCCGAAACTGTTTCAGGGCCGCCTCTAAATCCTCAACAATTTCTGCCGCCAGAACAGCCGGTTCAGGCAGGTTGTCGGAATCTTCGAGCGATTCGTCCTTAAGCCAGAGGATGTCGAGGCTGGCTTTGTCGCGGGCAATCAGTTCTTCGTAATCGTAGGCCCGCCATCTACCGGTTTGGTTTTCTTCTGTCCAGGTGGCACAACGCCGGCTCCGGTTTGCGGGGTTAAAAAGCTTGACAAATTCATCCAGATCACTGCGTTTAAGGGGATTGGTTTTCAGAGTAAAATGCATATTGGTGCGTAGATCGTAGATCCACAGTTTTTTCGTCCACGGCGTTTCGCTGGCGGGTTTGCGCTCAAAGAAGATAACATTCGCCTTCACTCCCTGGGCGTAGAACAGACCGGTCGGCAGGCGCAACAGGGTGTGAACATCGCATTCATGCAACAGTTTGCGGCGGATGGTCTCCCCGGATCCACCTTCAAACAGAACATTATCCGGCACCACCACGGCCGCACGGCCATGCTGTTTGAGCAGGGTTTTGACATGCTGAATAAAATTGAGCTGCTTGTTCGAGGTGGTCGCCCAAAAGTCGTCGCGCTCAACGGTTTCCTTCTCTTTACCCACCTTGCCATCTTCGCCAATGATGGTGGTGCTGCTCTTTTTGCCGAAGGGCGGATTGGTCAGAATAATATCAAAACGGTCGCCCGGATCAGCGGCGAGAGAATCGCTGACAGCCAAAGGCAAAGCTCTATCATCACTCCCGATACCGTGCAGCATCAGGTTCATAGCGCACAAACGCGCCGTCGATTGCACCAGCTCCCAACCCTTAAAGGTGCCTTGCTTGAGCTGCTTAAGCTCATCCTTGGTCAAGTGGGGATGATTGGCAACCAGACTGTCATGGGCCGCCAACAAAAAGCCGCCGGTTCCGCACGCCGGATCGCAAATCGTCTCACCAGGTTTAGCGGCGACAGCATCGACAATTGCTTGAATCAACGGACGCGGGGTAAAATACTGCCCGGCCCCGCTTTTGGTATCTTGGGCGTTTTTCTCCAGCAATCCTTCGTAGGCATCACCTTTAACATCGGCGCTCATTACCGACCAGTTTTCGTTGCCGATCAGATCGACAATCAGACGGCGCAGCTTGGCCGGATCCTGAAATTTATTCTGTGACTTGTTGAAGATCAACCCGAGCAACCCTTTTTCGTTGCCGAGATTTTCCAGGGTGTGGCGATAGTGATCGAAGAGTTCATCGCCATCCTTCTTGATCAATGTCGGCCAAGAGTAATCGACCGGGACGCTGCTCTTCTGGTTGTACGGCGGCTTGGTACGCTCATCTGCCATTTTGAGGAAAAGCAGATAGGTTAATTGTTCAACGTAGTCGCCGTAACTCATGCCGTCGTCACGCAGGACGTTACAGTAATTCCAAAGTTTGGATACGATTGCGGCTGGGGTCATAATATATTTTCTATCCTTTCAACAAGGCATGGCCTTTTTCGGTTAAACGATATTTTTGTTTGCGGCTGGTCGGTTTATCGGGAATGGTCATCTCGATCAATCCGGCATCCAGTGCTGGTTGCAAGTAAGCTTTGCGAAAATGTTCGTGATTGCGCAGCCCCAAAACCTGCATAAGTTCCTGGCGCGATAAATCGCCCTGCAGATGCGCCAAAAACTTACGAACTTCCGTGGTGACTTCCGTGGTGACTTCCGTGGTGACTTCCGTGGTGACTTCCGTGGTGACTTCTTCGGCGAACTTTAAAGTGATACGAACAGAACTGTCTCGAATTTCAAAAACTTCACGGCCATAAGCCTTAAGAATGCGGGGGACACCAGAACCAAGATGTTCAACAATTTCTAGATCGCGAAAGACCCGCATGATCTCTTTATTGCGAGGAACCGAGCAGCCGCCAAAAAAGTCGGCCTCGGTCACACCATAGGGCAAACCTCCCATAGAAGTGATTTCCACCCGACCAAAAAAGAATTCCACTTTGGGCATTGCGCCGTAGGAATAGTCGTTATGAACCACGGCATTGACAATCGCTTCACGCATGGCAACGGAATTGATCATCTCCCGTTCCCGGCGCAACGGATAGGTTATTTTTGTAAAAATGGTATTTTCCACCTCTACCCGGTCAAGCATGGATTTGAGCGCCTTGACCAGCGAACAACGGCCGTAATCGCGATTTTCAACAAGATCAATACGGTCAGTTCCGGCGTATTTAGCAATCTGAAATGAAGTCCCATTCTCATCTGCCAGTAGATAGGCAGCAAAGTTCAGCTGATCATCAGGAGTCAGCAATTCAAGATTTTTCAAAAACTGTTCATTCAACGTCAAGCCACGTTCTTGATAATAAATTTTCAATTGTTCAAAGGTAAGATCGTATTCCGCACCCGCTTGCCGTAAAAACTTTCAATCATCTCTTTGGGCATCGGTTCAACAGCGCTGCCAATGCGCAGGTAACACCCCTTCTCGGTCATACCGAATTTTTTGAGGTAATAGGGCTTTTCCAGTCCTCCGGCAACAATAATGCAAATAACATTTTTGCCTGCCCTCTCCTCAACGATGATCTCAAATAAGCCCATAATAGAGGGCTTGATGTTATTTTTCAGCCTGTCCTTAACAGCAAGTTGTACCCGGTCGCACTCGTTAACGCCAAACACTTTCCCATTATCGTCCAGACCAAGATAAATAACACCACCTTCTCGGGCATTCAGGAAGGCGACGACCTCTTTTTCCAGATTGTCGGTCAGCTCACGCTTGTACTCAATACGACCCGATTCAGTCATGGCTGAGCTCCAGCTTTGCAATTGATGCTATTCTTAGGTTCAAATCCATTTGATACCTGACGAGATACTTCCGTTTGAACTTGTAAGAATTTCTTACAAGTTGCGGATTCGAGCAATTCACCTTCGGCATAGATGTTTTCAGGTGCATGGTTAATTTTGTTACGATAGTTCCTTCATAAAGGATTGCAGGCTCATGACCTCAATATTGTCCTTCATGGGAAACGAATCCTCGCCGGAATAGATCAAAATTTTCCGGGTCGCCTGGATATCGTCGCAGGCGCTGTAAAAACCTCTACTCACTCTGGGAGCGGTTGAGAGCTTTATTTCAATGGCCCAACGTTCGCTTGCGGTAGGTTCCAGAATTAGATCAATTTCAGCACCGCCGGATGTGCGATAAAAACTGCGTGGGATACGCTCACTGATCGAAGCAAGGATATTTTCAACCACAAACCCCTCCCAGCTCCCACCGACAACCGGATGTCCAAGCAGGCTGTTGAAATCTTCAATACCAAGTAGCGCATGAACAATACCGCTGTCGCGAACATAGACTTTTGGTGTTTTCACCAACCGTTTGCCGGCGTTACTCCGCCACGGTTGCAAACGCCGAACCAGCAGCAGGTCAACCAGAAGATCGATATAGCGACCGACCGTCTGGCCGCTGACACCCAACCCACCTGCAAGATTAGAAGCATTGAGCATCGCACCCTGATTGTGCGCCAGCATTGTCCATAAACGCCGCAATGTTTCAGCGGGAATGCGCGGCCCGAGCAGGGGAATATCTTTTTCCAGGTAGGTGCGGATAAAATTCCAGCGCCAGTCCAGGCTCGCTGTATCATTTTCCGCCAGGCAACTTTCAGGGAAACCACCGCGCAACCACAAGGATTGCACAGCCGTTGAGGTCGGCTCGATTTCCAGGGCATCAAGAGGGAAAAGTTCCACGAGGGCGATACGACCGGCCAGACTTTCGCTGGATTGTTTTAAAAGCTCAATAGATGCCGATCCCAACAATAGGAACTGGCCATATTTCTGCCCGCTTCTACGACGTTGATCAATAATACTTCGCAAAGGAGCAAAAAGCTCGGGGATACGTTGAACTTCATCAAGAACCAATAGTTTTTCAACATTGGCCAGACAAAATTGTTCGATGTCGCTCAGTTTCGCCAGTTCTCTTGGGCTTTCAAGGTCAAGATACAAGGCGTTTCGCGCTGAAACAATCTCAAGCGCCAAGGTTGTTTTACCCGCTTGTCTTGGCCCGACCAGCACCACCGCAGGATTTTTATCCAGTAGCGCATTCAGCTTGTTATGTAATCGA
>JAYEGS010000073.1:0-4760 GCA_034659215.1 Pseudomonadota bacterium
TTATTAATGTTTCATCAGTTCAGGCCGAGGAAAAACAAGTAAAAATCGGTGTCTTAGCCCAACGTGGAACTGAACACTGCCTGAAAAAATGGTCTCCTACGGCTGAATATCTCTCCCAAAATATCTCCGGCTACTCATTTTCGATTGTCCCGCTCAGTTTTGATCAATTGGTTCCGGTCACCGAAGAAGGTGAGATTGATTTTGTCCTGACCAATTCCAGCGACTATATCACTTTGGAGATCAATCAACGAGTAAATCGGCTCGTCACCCTGATAAACAGGGATGTTAACGGTAAGCCGATGACTACATTTGCCGGAGTGATCTTTACCCGGGCTCAGCGCCAAGACATTACCTGTATGAAAGACTTAGTCGGCAAAAGGTTTGTTGGTGCGGATTCGAGATCTTTGGGGGGCTGGCTGGCAGCCCTTCTAGAGTTGAAACAGACAGGCATCAACCCCCGGAAAGATTTCACCACACTCACATTTGCCGGAACCCATGATGCAGCCGTTTATGCGGTGCTAAATGATCAGGCCGACGTTGGCTGTGTCAGAACCAGTACGCTTGAGCGTATGGCTGAAGAGGGTAAAATCAACCTGGCTGATTTTAAGGTCATTCAATACCAACCGGCGGCAAATTATCTTTTGTCTACCCATCACCTGCCCCACTCAACCAGAGCCTATCCGGAATGGCCCCTGGCCAAACTCAATCATGTCGATGATAATTTGGCCCAGCAGGTTACCATGGTTTTAATCAAGATGCCTTCCAATAATTATGCGGCTCAGCGGTCGCATAGTTTCGGGTGGAGCGTTCCCCTAAATTATCAACCCGTACACGACTGCCTGCGAGAGCTTAAGATCGGATCATATTGTGACTATGGAAAAGTTTCCATAGCTGACGTCTGCAAACAATACTGGGACTATATCTTGGCTGCAGCCGTTATTATGCTGCTGTTTTTTGTCCTCTTCATCAGGTTGAAAAACCTTAATATCAACCTTAAAAAAGCAGTTATAAAACAGAAGAAGGCTGAAATTGAGAGGAAAAGATTGATCTCTGAGTTATATAAAAGTTCCGATAAAATTAAACTATTCGCCTATTCCGTGTCCCATGATTTAAAGAATCCGGCAATTGCACTCCACGGTATCACAAAGTTATTCACAAAAAAATATCGTGATACTCTTGATGAAAAAGGGATTATTTACAGTGATCGGATAATAAAATTATCCGATCACATAATTTCACTGGTGGAACAGATAAATCTTTACATGTCAACCAAGGAGCAACCAATTGATCTTGAGACAATTAACAGCAAAAAGATATTTCAAACTATCAGACAAGAGTATTCGAGTCAATTGAACCAACGCGGAATAAAATGGCTCGAATCGGAACTTGATATAGAGATCCGGGCTGACCGGTTGGCTATGCTCAGGGTTTTTAGAAATTTTATCGATAACTCCCTGAAATATGGCGGTGATGCTTTAAGCTCGATTGAAATTAGTTGTAATGAATCAGATGAAGCTTATATTTTTTCCGTCAAGGATGATGGAGTTGGTTTAAATCCGGAAGATTGTAAGAAGATTTTTGACCCTTTTAAAAGAAGTAAGACGGTTTCTGAAGTTGAAGGAAGTGGATTGGGTTTGGCTATTGTCAAAGAAATTGCCGAGCTCCATAATGGTAAAGTATGGGGAGAATCTGATGGGGAAAATGGGATAACTTTCTATTTTACAATTGCGAAAAATTTATAGTACCGTACCTGACCGAGCAAACGTGCATCTGGAAAATGGGAGGAGAAGAACATATGGAAGAGATGTTTAATTATGCCGATCAACTGGGACCGGAAAAAATTATTCATCTGTATCAGCCCGACCTTGATTTGAAAGCTGTGCTGGTGGTGGATAATACGGCAGCCGGCCCGGCTCTGGGCGGCATGCGGATGGCTGCTGATGTTACAACCGAGGAGTGTGTGCGCCTGGCGCGGGCCATGACCTTCAAAAATGCCGCCGCCGGTTTGGCGCATGGCGGCGGCAAACTGGTGGTTCTTGCAGATCCCAAAATGGCCAAACCCGCCAAAGAGAGACTGATACGCGCCTTGGCAAAATCATTGGCCGAGGTCGAAGAGTATATTTTTGCACCGGATATGGGAACCGATGAACAATGCATGGCTTGGGTAAAAGATGAAATAGATCGGGTGGTAGGCTTGCCGAAAGAGGTTGGCGGCATCCCTTTGGATGAAATCGGGGCCACAGGTTGGGGACTTTTCCGGGTAGCTGAGATTGCGGCTGAATTTTGTCATCTGCCATTGGCCGGGGCGCGCTTGGTGATTCAGGGTTTTGGCGCGGTTGGTAAACATACAGCCCGCTTTCTGGCTGATAAAGGAACTCTGCTGGTCGGGGTGGCGGATTCACGAGGCGCATTGTATGACCCGACGGGCCTGGACGTGGAAGCCCTGATCCGTTTGAAGGAGACCGGAGCCGGGGTTATTGATTTTGCTGAAGGTAAAAAACTGGATCGAGAGGCGGTCATTGATCTGGAATGCGATATCTGGATTCCGGCAGCCCGGCCGGATGTGATCCATCAGGGAAATGTCTCCCGCCTGAAAACCAAGCTCGTCATTGAGGGAGCGAATATTCCTTTTTCTCACGAAGCGGAAAACATCCTCCATCAACAAGGTATTTTATGTGTGCCGGATTTTATTGCCAATGCCGGCGGGGTTATTTGTGCGGCCATGGAATATCAGGGAGCTTGCGAATCGGCTGCCTTGCAGACGATTACTGAGAAAATCAGCGCTAATACACGAACCGTGCTGGAAAGATCACGGGAGCAACAGATAACTCCCCGGGAAGCGGCCCAGGAATTAGCGCTCAATCGGATTGTAAAAGCAATGAGTTATCGACGTTGGTCACAATAGTATTTTAATCCGGCATAGGAGTGCAGAGAAAGTACTTTTCGAACATCTCAACATCTGGTGAAGCTATGGAAGCCTCAGAAAAAACCGCTTGGTTTTCACTCTTGGTCAATCTCCTACTGGTCGCCATAAAAGCGTCTCTGTCCTTTCTCTCCGGCAGCCTGGCGATTAAAGCCGATACCATCCACTCCCTTACCGATGTTGTCTCAGCCAGCGTTATCCTGATCGGTATCAAAATCTCGAAACGTTCGAGTCGCAGCTTCCCCTACGGCCTCTACAAGGTCGAAAATCTCGTCGCTTTGGGAACCTCTCTATTGATTTTCCTAGCCGGCTATGAAATTGTTATGGCGGTTCTGGCAGGATCAACACAGATCATCCCGGCCCAACTTCCCTTGGCTGTCGGCGGTATCAGCCTGACGATTCTGATAACCTTTCTTTTCTCCCGCTATGAGCTCAAACAAGGTGTCAGGACCGGTTCACCCAGTCTGATCGCCGACTCTCGCCATATCTGGACCGATATGCTCTCTTCGCTGGTCATCTTGATCTCACTATTAGGGAGCGCCCTGGGCTTTGCCGTAGATCGCTATGCCGCCCTGATTGTGGTTCTTTTTATCGGTCGGATAGCCTTTATTATCATGCTTGATGCAGTTAGAGTCCTGCTCGACGCTTCTCTCGCTCCGGAATATCTCAATCGGGTTCGAGAGATTGTGGTCGCCGATCCCCGGGTAGAACGAATAAATGAACTTCGAGCGCGCAACGCCGGCCGCTATAAATTCGTCGAACTGGATCTGACCTTGCGGATAAGAACGTTGGAAAAAGGACATCTGGTTGCGGAAGAGATCAAGCAGCGAATAAAAGAGAGTCTGGAAAATGTGGATCATGTGCTGATTCATTACGAACCGTGCCAAAAGGAGCACCTGGTTCTGGGCCTTCCCCTTGCCGCTGATCGCCAAACCATTTCGGAGCACTTTGGCGAGGCCCCCTTTTTTCGATTGTTACCATGCATTCGGCCGATCTTATGGTCACAATCGATACCACCTTAAGTAACCCCTTCATTAATGCGGAGAAAGCCAAAGGAATTAAGGTCGCCAACTGGCTGCTGGAAAGTGGTCTGGATCTTATGATTGTCCGCCAGGATCTGGCCGGCAAGGGGCCGGGCTTTGTCTTAGGTAATGCCGATTGCGAAGTTCTGGTAGTTTCGGAAAGTAATGCCGACGCAGCTCTGACTACAGTTAAAAAAGATCTGACCCGGCCGAATTTAAGTATACAGGAAATCATATGACGAACAAACAATCTTCCAACAAAATCAAAGATCCTGTCGAGGCACAGCCACAATGGCTGCAATGGTGGCGTTATCTCATCTGGTTTTTCGTCATCCTGGCATTTTCCTGGTCCTGGTCCAATCCTGGGCAAAATCAAGCGCAAAAATTTTCCTACACCGAATTTAAAGAGAAGGTTCGAGCTAATGAAGTCACCAGTGTAACCCTGCAAGGCGATAGGGTTTCAGGTAAATTACGAAAGCTTGATATTTCAACGAAGGCAGCCGAAAAAAAAGTTCCGCTTCGTTTCGTAACCACGCTGCCACCGGTGGATGATCCGGAACTGATATCTTTACTGGAGCAACACCGCGTCGAAGTAAATGCCACATCGGAACAGGCCGTTTGGTGGATACAAGCGTTGATCGGCATACTCCCTTGGATATTGATCATCGGCGTATACTGGTATGTCAGTGGCAAAATGCAGGAACGTATGACCGGCTCCGGCGGCCCCTGGGGAGGCATCTTCAGCTTCGGCAAATCCAGGGCCAAGCGTTTTCGCAAAGTTGAATCTGAACTGACTTTTGACGATGTCGCCGGAT
>JAYEGS010000074.1:0-4748 GCA_034659215.1 Pseudomonadota bacterium
TTTTTGTAATATCCATGGCTATGCTCCTTTTTTGGCTCGGGATTACCAACCAACTTACTGTAACCTGAATCAAGAGGAGTATAGCCTTTTTACTTTTTACACAAGGCTTACTACAATATAGCAAGCTTCATGGTGACATATTTTTCTTGTTTTTTTGTAACTTCCAAGTAAATGGTTTCATTTGCTTTCAGATATGTGGCCGCGACAGCGGTCTGAAGGCGCTATTCAGCACATCCTTATGAAGTGCACTTCTGTAAGTAAAACCGGGACTGTCCCCGAGCTTTTGCGGTGCATACCGACATTGTTTCATCGTCCGTAAACATCTGGGACAGCCCCCGGTGAAGCTGGGGACAGTCCCGAGTTTACTCAGGATACCGTCTGAGAGTCGGAGATTGGCGGGTTATCTACACGGTGAAAGAAGAAGAGCTGTTAATTCATATTGTTAAAATTAAATCACGAGGGGAGGCCTATAAATGAACGTACAAATAATAGAAAAAAATGGTCAGCCTGAATGGGCCATTATCCCCTATAAAGAATTTGAGCTTATCCAAGAGGCAATGGAGAATGTTGAAGATATTCGTGATATAGAAGAAAATTTAAAAGCAATTCATGAAAACAAGGAAATAGTTATTCCCGGAGAAATTACCTTTGCTACCCTTGAGGGCGGAAACCCAATCCGAGTCTGGAGAGAATATGAAAAAATTAAACTCAATGAGCTAGCTGAAAAAGTTGGTATCAGTGCCTCATATTTATCCCAGATAGAGAATGGGAAAAGAAACCCCACAATTGACACGCTTAAGTTAATTGCCGCGGCGTTAAGAGTTGACCCTGAATTACTCATATAAAAAGATAACCATTTGTAAATTAAGCAAAATCTCCACTCAGTTTTAACCGCCTCGACATAGGGCTCACGCAATATATCTGCCATGAAGTGGGAACGAAAATCTGTGAGACTTGGATTAATAGCCGGGTTGCCTGAAGAAAGGTAACCCGGCCTTTTTCAACTGCAGCCTGAAATCGATAAAAAGCTCGAACTGGACGACAATTTTGTCCTTGTTTACCATAAATCGCTGCTCTGCCTGGTGTCCCGCGCTCTTGAGCGGTAAATCGACAAGCCCCTGCTGTGAATGCGGCGCTATGCGGAAAAATTGATCGTGCATCCGGGTATGTCAATCCACTATTCGAACGGCAAAAAAGGTGTTACCACCAGCACCTCACATGGCGGGTTTGATAACGATGCCGGGACAATGAACACGATCATGGCTCGAATACTGGGAAAAGCACTGGTAAAACTGTTTGCCGGGAAAGAGATGAAAGGCTATTGAACAACATTCCTTCATGTCTGCCTTTATAGTTACCAATACGTTATCAATACCAGGTGCACTCCTGTCCTCCGTCGTTTTCGTAAGTGCAGAATCCTTCCGGAGTTTCGTCTATTTCATTATAAAAGGTGCACTCCTGCACTAATCCGTTTTCGTAGTAAGTGCAGAATTTTATCCGAGTCCCGTATTCTTCACTATAAAAGTATCTGTCAATCCGCACCCCTTGCACATAATTGGTAACATCTTTCCGATGACCATTCTCATACCAGGTTTCATGCACACCATCCGCCACGCCGTTCTTATATCTAAAATGGTTTTTAAGCGCATTGGGATTGTCATAATACGTAATCACTTCCACCATCTCGCCATTATAATAATATATCTCCTGATTGAGATTCCCACTTGCAAACCAGAGAATATTCTCAATAAGATCACCGTGGTAATATAAATTCTTACGAGTAGCTCCATTTTCGAACCAAAGGCAGCGTGCTCCATGCAGTTCACCGTTCTCGTCATAACATCTGCTTTCCTGCGGCCTGGTGAGTGTCTCGTCATACCACTTCATGTAAGGACCAGCGTAATGTCCATTCAACTGGTAATATTCGCCCAATTCCCCATCCTCAACGTAGCTTTCATACTGGGCACCAGGGGGAATGGGGCATTCACCACATCCGGATGCCTCTGGAGGAAGCCTGTTGCACTGATTGTCGTAGGCACTCAATTTTTCCTCCAGCACCTCATCTCTTATACCATTATAGGCTAACCTCACAATTATATAGTAATTATAAATCACACGAGCCTCTGGCGTCGGTAAAAAAACCATTAAAGATAACTTTTTTAGCATACCAAAAGGAAAACCCTTATCACCTGCTCTTATACTAACCTCGTAGTTAAAGCTACTTCCTGCACTACCATGACCAAGCAGTGCCGATTTATACTCATCCCTGCTTGCATATTGGTTGCAATTAATAGTACCATCTATCTCGTATGCCGCAAGCATGGCAACGCTATTGGCTTGAGTAAAGGATTCATCCCGCACAGTCTCAAAACCAACAGAGCCATCAGCATGATAGATAAAATTAACCGTTAGCTCTCCTTTTTTATATGAAACTGGCCGATCATCGGTAATATACAGGACAAAGGGTCCGGAACCGTCATCCCCGGATATCCGAGATATTGAGATATTTGATCCATCGGCATTTTTAGTCCCGACAATAGAAAAGGTGCCTATCCCCCCCGGATCATCTACGTTCATCAGGACATTGCCGGTTTCAGGAAAAGTAACCGTGCCGCCAAACCCCATGAACTGGCTGATGTTCGAGACCACATCACCCCCGCTCGTATGGGCGACCACAGCCGTAAAGATAATCAGGCCACTGGGCAGACCGGGAACATAGAGACTTTTTACATTCCCCATTTCTATCCATCCCAGGGTATTAATATCGATATCGCCTTTAAAATCAGCCAAAGCATAATACAGGGTATAAGACGGGGCCTCCGGCATGGCGGACCAGTCAAGATTAACATTTGTACCATCTACGGTTGTTACTAATTGTTCCGCATGTGATGTGGATGCATGAAATGAAAAAAGCAGGATAAAGAGAAATAACAAACTGATTGTTTTATTAATCATAACCGCTACCTCCTTTTAGGCATTAGATTAAGAAATCGCCACCCTGATAAGGTGATGAAAATTGCAAGTTACAGTTGAAGTATTATATTACTTACCTTGTCTAATCGCCAATGCTAAAAGATGTGGCCCAGAAATAGTAACTGCTGAAATCGGTCCCTCCGGCAGGAGTTACCGCTAGATAGAGATTGTACAACCCGGGTGGTAAACCGGAAATCGGGATATCTCCGTACAATGACTCACAGATATCGGTAGAAACGTTGGTTTTCCATGAGGGGAGAACAGCTAGCCCTGAAGCAGGATGCAGCACATTAGAACTATCAATCAAAAACAAAGCATCAGAAAATCCGATGGCAAGATATACGTCCACCCCTTCTGAAAATGCGGGAAGTCCTACTTGAAGATTCAGGTTGCCGGATGAAAGGTCCCCAACGGCAAATGGTTTGCAATCCGCGGGATTTATTTGTTTAATCGGGAGTTCTCCCGGTGGATGGCGCCAAACATAGCCCGTATTCAATGGTGACTGGCCGGATAATGTATTTATACAGGCGATTATATTATCAGGCCAGCTCGACATTCCGCCGGTAAGGCTGTAGACAGTATCATAGCCGTTAGTATCGAGAATCCCTGCAGCGGCGCCGCTCCGGCCGCCGCTGGCACAAACGACCAGTATAGGTATATCGGTTGGCAGGTTGTCGAATTCTTCAGGAAAAACTCCGGAATTGTAGGGGTAGTTGATGGCGCAGGGAATGTGCTCCCGACAATATTCATAATGTTCCCGAACATCGACAATCACCAATTCCTTGCTGCTGGAATACAATTCACAGGCTTCAGAGCCTGAAATTTGCGTGTAGGCGTATCCTTCGCTGTGCAGAAGTCCGGCAGTTATTACTATTGCCACGAAGTTCAGGATAAATCTTTTCATGATATTTTTTCTCGCTAGAAGTTGCCGGACATGTCAATCATCGTCATCAATTATATCATCAATCGGGTAACTCGGGATGATTTTTTTTCTTAACATCCTAATTTTATCAGATGTCAACTGGATATTCGACATAAACCCGGGGATAAAACCAGGGACAGGCAATGGTTTTTTTAGGATTAATTGAATATTTCGTCATCCACTGACTCTGCCTCAAGTATTTGTTTCCCCCTGTCCCAATCTATGAGTACCGGGATACTGCCGGGATATTTCTGAATAAATTTTTCGAGACCACGATAGGTTCGCTTTCGGCCGGACTTCACTTCTATGGCATAGAGTTTTCTTTCAAGTTCCAGCACGAAATCCACCTCATATTTCCCCTCGCGCCAATAATAGAGTTTACCTTTTGTTCTGGTTAACGCCGCACCGACAGCCGCTTCGAATATTCTGCCTCTCCAATCCCGATCAGAGTCAAAACTTTGGGGCGATCTGAAGGCATGACACAGGGCGGTGTTCAAAGGGACGATTTTAGGGCTTGAACCCCTTTTTTTAACGGCTGAACCGGCATATTTTTGCAGTGTTTTGAGCAGGAAGGCCCCTTCAAACAATTCCAGGTAATGCTTGATGGTGGTCACATTGCCGCTTTCCTGTAATTGACCCAAGAGTTTTTGCAATGATATTTCCTGGGCCGGGTATGACATTGCCAATTCGAAAGTTTGCCTGAACAGGGCTGGTTTGTTGATGGTTGTCAAACCCAGGATATCCCGGATTAATACAGGTTCGATGATTGAGTTTCGGACATAGCTTTGCCAGCGCTCAAGGTCCGGCGATAATTCAGCGGCTGCCGGATACCCGCCGAATTTTAAAAAGTTGT
>JAYEGS010000075.1:0-20917 GCA_034659215.1 Pseudomonadota bacterium
CCGGATATCCTGAACCATCCCATTTCTCGTGATGATGCAAGGCAATATCCGCTGCCATCTTAAAAAGCGGAGTGTCATTTTGAGAAAGAATGCGATGCCCCAGAATTGGATGAGTCCTCATAATCTTCCACTCTTCAGCGTCTAGTCTGGCCGGCTTTTCCAACACAGCATTCGGAATTCCGATTTTACCAGCATCATGCATAGAGGCCGCCAGCTCCAGAATCTCCGTCTGTTCCGCACTCCAACCAACACCACGAGCTATGGCTCCGACGTAGGCCGCCATCCGCCAGGAATGACCACCTGTATCCGCGCCATTGCAATGCCATATTTTTTCCAAAATGTTTTCACCAATGGGATACTAGTTCTATAGTTACCAATGTCGTTCACACAAGCTTGGGGTTCGACCACCATTATGATGTTCAGTCCAGCTGGCGGCGAATAAAAGCCGGAATTTCATAGTCATCTACCCCGCCTTCAAATTCCAGCTCAGATGAACCCACCACCTTTTTCATCATCTGAGGAAGTTCCTGAATATCGTCAAGTGGTGTATTACGGTTTGCCGTCCTATCAATATCGACAACATCGTAATTTGGTTCAGTAAATGAAGTCTCTTCCTCCTGACGGGCTTGAAAAGCAGGACGGTCAAGATTGTCACGACGGGAACCAATCGGATATTTACCGGCCAACCCAAGACCCGGACCCTTGACACTGGAGATGGTTTTCTGCATCGAATCAAAACCCGTGGCAATAACCGTCACGCGAAGATTTTCTCCCAAAGTATCATCGATCACAACCCCCCAGATAACCTCCGCATCTTCATGCGCCTCTTCTTGAATCAGATCAGCGGCCTCACTGAGCTCATGCAGAGTTACCTCGGTCGCTGCGGCAAAATTGATAATTACTCCGCGAGCTCCCTGAATACTCAGATCTTCTAAAAGAGGAGAGGCTATCGCCTTCTGGGCTGCCTCAGTCGCCCGATTTTCACCGCTCGCCATACCAGTTCCCATCAGAGCCATACCGGTGTTGCCCATCACGGTCTTGACATCCTGAAAATCAAGGTTTATCTGACCATGCACGTTGATCAGGTCAGAGATACTCCGCACCGCCTGAAGCAGGACGTCATCAGCTTTTTTAAAAGCATCAACAACGGTAGTATCTTTGCAGACCATATTGAGCAAGCGCTGATTGGGAATCGTAATCAAGGCATCAACATTTTCACGCAATTTATCGAGGCCGGCCTCAGCCACCCGCATCTTCTTCTTACCTTCAAAACTGAAGGGCTTGGTCGCTACTCCAATCACCAGGGCCCCGGACTCACGAGCCAACTGAGCCACCACTGGCGCCCCGCCGGTTCCTGTGCCACCACCCATACCGGCCGTAACAAAAACCATATCAGCGCCGGAAAGGAGTTCAGAAATTTGTTCTGCATCTTCTAAAGCCGCACTGCGTCCAACATCGGGATTAGCACCTGCACCCAAACCTTTAGTCATACGACCGCCAAGCTGAACTCGGGACGTGGCTTGCGATGCATTAAGATCTTGCGCATCAGTATTAGCCACGATAAAATCAACCCCTTCCAGGCCCGACATAACCATATTGTTAACCGCATTGCCGCCACCGCCACCAACTCCGATCACTTTGATATCAGCCGCTAGATTTACACTCTCATCAAATTCAAATGTCATCGTTCCATCCCCCTTGGTTGCCCTTTAAAGATGCCCTCACACCCTAAATTAACACTAAAAACACTGTAACTACTCAGCTCACCCGCAAACTAAATTAATACTAAGAATACTAAAAAAAATCCTTGAGCCAAGCCATAACTCTACCGAAAAATCCACCGATCTCAAAACGACCTAAATTGCCGGTATGCCGTGGCAATATACGATCCTCGGCGGCGTATTGAAGCAAACCGACAGCCGTCGCATACATAGGATTATTAACCGCTTCAAAACCACTCCCTTGACCTTCGGGAAAACCGACACGAGCTTGTAATTCAAAAACTTTCTCGGCCAGTTGCGCGGTTCCCGACAACAACGCCGTACCACCGGTTATAACGACACCGGAAACCATTTGATCATAGACGCCGGACTTATGAAGTTCACGATTGGCAAGCTCAAAAATCTCTTCCAGTCGCGGCTCGATGATTTCACCCAGAATCTGGCGCGACAATTTCCGTGGCGGTCGTCCGCCGACACTTGGCACCTCAATCGTTTCATCCTGGTCTACCTGATGCATTGAGGTGCAGCCATAGTGACGTTTAATCTTTTCTGCGGCCTCCATCGGCGTCCGTAAACCAATTGCAATATCATTGGTTACCTGATTCCCGCCAAGAGGAAGTGATGCCGTATAACTGATAGTACCGTTAATAAAGACCGCAATATCGGTGGTTCCACCACCAACATCTACGAGTACGACCCCCAATTCGCGCTCTTCCGCAGTCAGAACCGCCCGGCTTGATGCCAGTTGCTGCAAGACCACCCCTTTAACGTCAAGCCCGGAACGGTTACAACAACGATAGACATTCTGCAAAGAGGCCGCCGCCGCCGTCACAATATGGACATCGACCTCAAGTCGCACCCCGGACATACCCACCGGGTCAACCACTCCCTCCTGATCATCAAGAAAGAACTGTTGGGGAATCGTATCGATAACCTCACGATCCAACGGAATCGCCACAGCCCTTGCCGCATCAAGTACCTGCTCAACGTCACGGGCACTAACTTCACGATCCTTAACTCCGATAATACCGTGACTATTAAGTCCTTGAAGATGACTACCGGCAATGCTGGTCTGAACAACCTTGATTTTCTGGCCGCACATCTTTTCAGCTTCTTCAACCGCCTGACGGATCGATTCCACCGTACTATCAAGGTTAATCACCACCCCTTTACGTAATCCCTTTGATGGGGCAGTACCAAAACCCGCCACTTCCAGACCGTCCTCACCTAACAGGCCGACCAAGACGCAAGTTTTTGTCGTTCCCAGATCAAGACCGACCACCATTTGTTCACTTCTGGCCATGTTCCTCCACATTCACATCGCCGACAACCGTTTGCGATCTAAGTCCGACCACGACCGAATCGTTTCCGGCACAATCGAAATACTTTACAGCCACTGCCTTCTCTCCGAGTACTTTCAAAACCTGACGCCAACGCCTAAGACGTTCGTCAAAGCCAGCCAAACCCAATTGCAATTCCCAATCCTTATCGGTCGTAAAAACGGTCAACCCGTAAATCTCGTCCGGTACGATTTGGGCAACTTTTTCGGGCCATTTATGCCCCATTTTTTCCCAAACCAAAAGCAATTCAATTGCCTTTTTCAGCAAACGGCTCCTGACTTCCGGTCGGTTTTGCCACTTAGACGATGAAGCTCCGTTAATAAGCGGAAAATCGAGCCTTTCATCTTCAGGAGCTGGAGCAATCACACTCCCCTTTCGATCTACCAAATAAAGCCTATCCAGATAGAAAAGAGCCTTAGGTTGTCGCTCCTTGACCGCAATTTCCAAACGATTCGGCCAGCGCCGACGAATCCGAATCTCACCAACAAAGGGCAATGACCGCACCCGATCCTGCGTCTCTTTAAGGTTGAAGGAGAAGATCAACTGTCGGGGAACGAGATCTAAGGCCTCAACTATCTCCTTGCGACTACTACGTCGATTTCCCTCAATAATAATCTCTTTAACGAGAAAGAAATCCTGCCCTTTAAGCCAGCCATCGGCACTAGCCATAAGCGTTGGCCACCAGAGCCATAAAGCGCTCCCACCAAGCCCGCCAAGACAAACAAACGCCATAAACAATAAAAGTTTACGATTGATGCTTCGCGTTTGCGGACGACGGGCACGTCGAAGATCTTTACGACTATTGCTGATCCGTCCACGCTGCTTACTCTTTTCAGGACGGCGCAAGATCAAGACCGGCACCTTGTAAAATGCGATCTATTAACGTGACAAAGTCTATCCCCGCAGCCTCTGCCGCCTGCGGCAGAAGGCTGGTCTCCGTCATTCCGGGCACGGTATTGACTTCAATAACATAGGGACGGTTCTCCATATCCAGACGAAAATCGACCCGCACCGCACCCCGCGTACAGCTCAAAGCTCTGGCACTTGAGCGAGCTAGATCCTGAACTTTACGGGCCGTATCCGAAGCTATCGGGGCCGGCACCAAATATTCAGTATAACCTTTAGTATATTTAGCTTTATAATCGTAAACTCCGCCACGAGCCCGAATTTCTATCAACGGCAGCGCTTCATCACCTATGACCGCCGCCGTCAATTCCAGTCCCGGAATATAACTTTCAATCATCACCTGCTGACTATATGCCCGAGCCGCCGTCAGCGCTTCGGGCAGCTGCTCGGCTCCGGTAACGATGGTCACACCTAAGCTGGAACCTTCGGCTACCGGTTTTACGACCAGGGGATAACCACCCGGCGGCACTGCAATCTCAACCTCATCCACTTCGGGAACAGTATAATCGGGAGTCGGAATATTGTGCGAGAGCAAAACCCTTTTAGTCATCACTTTGTTCATCGCAATACTGCTGGCCATAACGCCGGGACCGGTATAGGGAATCATAAGATATTCCAGAACTCCCTGAATTGTGCCATCCTCTCCATAAGCACCATGCAACGCATTAAAAACCACTTGCACATTTGACGTTTTCAGCTTCTCAACAACCTGGCGGTCGGCATCAATCAGGGTTACCAGGTAGCCCAACTCCTGCAGGGCCAAACCTACCGCTTTGCCACTCTTAAGTGATACTTCCCGCTCGGCTGAGAGCCCTCCATAGAGTACCCCAATCCTGGTTCCCGGCGTAAATTTCATCATCACCTCCCAAGCAACAATTTTTATCAGGAAAATATCCTGATCTCTGATTCCAGATTGATCCCATGACGGTCACGCACCAAAGTGCGCATATTTTCCATCAAAGTCAAAATGTCACCAGCTTGCGTTCCTTTATCTGCGACAATAACGTTGGCGTGTTCTTTAGAGACAGATGCACCGCCACAGCGCATCCCTTTACAACCGGCCTCATCCAGAAGCCGACCGGCAAAATCTCCTGCCGGATTTTTAAAAACTGAGCCGGCATGATCTCCACGCGGCAAACGCTGCTGCCGTAACTCCTTAATCTCGTTAATCGTTGTTGTAATCTCTAAGGAGTTTCTTCGCTCAAGCAGAAAATAGGCGGCGACAACCACCTGTTCTGCGCTCAAACCACCATCACGATAAGTCGGATGCAAACGGGCTGCACTCCACCAACTAAGGCTCCCTTTTTCCATTATCTGCAGGGCCGCCAGAGAGTCGTATATCGTACTCCCATAAGCCCCGGCGTTCATGGCCAGAGCCCCACCGACAGTTCCCGGAATAGAGGCCAGTTTTTCAAATCCGCTGTAGCCTTCGTCTGCACTCAAGCGCACCAGACGGGAGAGACGAACCCCGCTTTCCACCCTGAGCATCACCGACCAGGAATCTGATCCCATAATTTCAAAACCGCCAAAACCTTGGTCAAGACTGATCACGACCCGATCTAAAACCCCTTCAGCCGCCACTAAAACATTACAACCCGCTCCGAGAACCAGAAAGTTAAGCTCCAGCTCCGCCAGCGTCCTTAAGGCGAGTTCGAGATCAGGCAAAGATTTCGGCTGCAAATAGAAAGCTGCGCTGCCGCCAACTTTATAAGCGGTTTTTGATGCCAGCGGCTCCTCCTCCAGGAGAAATCCGGCCAAGCGCCGACGCAACTCTTTTTGCTGTTCATTGCTGATCACAAAAACCCTACGGTATTATTTTCAAAAGATTAATAACTTTTCTAACTCCGGGAGTCCGCGCGGTTACAGCAATCACCCGGCTCTCCATATTAGGACTGCGAACTCGCCCCTGCAACGTAACTTCACCCTGATAAACATCGACATCGACACCAATAACCTGAGCTCCCAGCATCTCGGCCAAACGCCCTTTAACCTTGGCGGAAATCACCGTATCATCATAAACCATCCCGGCATCTCGCCCGCCCGGAGTCGTACAAGACACCAGAAACAGGGAAAAGCTTAATAAAAGCGTAACAACAATCAATCTTGGCATATCGAGTCTCACCTATTTACACCCCAGCCAATTCCTGACCCAACCGACAGATATCCCCGGCCCCCAAAGTCAGAATAAGATCTGATGCTTGCGCCTGACTTAAAACAAATTCTCGCAACTCTTCACGATCAGCGCAATAGTAGACCTGCTTATGGCCGTGTTGACGAATTGCTTCGGCCAGCATCTCCCCGCTGACTCCCTCAATCGGGGTTTCACCGGCGGCATAGATTGACGTTACCACAAGAACATCGGCTTCATTAAAAGCGACCAGAAATTCATTAAACAAATGCTGGGTACGCGTATATCTGTGCGGCTGAAAAAGGGCTACTAGACGCCTCTCGGGCCAAGCCTGGCGCAGAGCTTCAAGCGTCACCAGAATCTCGGTCGGATGATGACCATAATCATCAATCAACAGAGCTCCCTTAAATTTTCCCAAAATTTGCAAACGCCGCTGAACGCCGGTAAACCCGGATAGGTGTTGCCGGATATCCTTAAATTCGAGGCCCAGTTCAAAACCGGTGGCGATTGCGGCCAGACAGTTAAGAACATAATGGCGGCCCGGCATATCGATAACAAACTCGCCCAGCTCACGCCCCTTAACCTGTACTTTAAAACGACTCTGCATACCTTTGATTGAAACCTCAAGGGCTCGAACATCGGCCTGAGGATTAAAACCGTAGGTCGATATCCGGCGGCCGATTCGGGGGATGATCTCCTGCACCCGGGCATCATCAAGACAAAGGACGACCAGTCCATAAAAAGGCACCTTGTTGGCAAACGCAACAAAGTTATCTTCAATTTCTTGCAAGCCACCCTTATAGTAGTCAAGATGTTCACGATCAATATTGGTTATTATCGCAATAATCGGCGACAACGCGAGAAATGAGCCGTCACTTTCGTCGGCTTCGGCCACCAGGATCTCACCCTCTCCGAGACAGGCGTTACTGTTAATACTGTTGAGGCGGCCGCCGATAACCACGGTCGGATCAAGATCGGTACCACTGAGCATCGTCGCTATCATTGAGGTTGTTGTAGTTTTGCCGTGGGTTCCACCAACTGCAATGCCATATTTAAGCCGCATCAGTTCAGCCAGCATCTCGGCCCGGGGAATAACCGGAATCGACCGGGCATGTGCCTCAATAAGTTCCGGATTATCCTCTTTTACGGCAGTCGAACGAACCAGCACCTGAACATCACCGACATTTTTTCGATCATGCCCATAGAAAATTTTAGCGCCCAACCCTTCCAGACGTTCGGTTACCGGGCTCTTTAAGAGATCGGAGCCATGCACCTGATAACCCAGGTTAAGCAAGACTTCGGCGATACCACACATACCGCTGCCCCCAATACCGACAAAATGAACCCGCTCAACCTTATGGTGCATACCTTTCACGAAATTGCTCCTTTTCCCATCAACTGCAAACAGTGATCAACAATCTGCTCCCGAGCCTTTGGCCGCCCCTGGGTTAACGCCGCCTCGGCCATCTTCGTCAAGGTTTGCGGATTATTGATAAGACTTTCAACATCATCAGCCAGTGACTGACTTTCAAATTCACTTTCAACCCGTAACCAGGCGGCCCCGGAGTCGGCAACAGCTTTAGCATTAAAGGTCTGGTGATCATGGGCGGCATGGGGAAAGGGCACTAAAATGGCAGGTTTCCCAAGTTCTCCCAGTTCGGCCAGAGTCAAAGCCCCGGCCCGGCAGATAATGAGATCGGCATTTTTGTAATACTCTTCTATCTCATTGATAAATTCAACCACCTCAACCCGTTCCGGCCAGGCATCGTAATTTTTTTTGACCTCAGCAAAATCACTAAGACCAGTCTGGTGGACAATTTTTACCGGGTAGCGTTCAGCCAGTTTTGCAAATGCTGAAGGAACCACCCGGTTCAAGACATGGGCCCCCTGACTGCCGCCGATGATCAAAATATTAAAGTTTTTTTCCTCTAAGTGCTCCGATAACGGCTCCGACACCGCGCCCCCGGACGCATCAGGCCGCTGTAATTGGGTTCGCAGAGGATTGCCGAAATCGTACACTTTACGGCTTTTCAGATGCTCTTTAGCTTTGGCAAAAGCGATAAAAACGGCATTGGCCCAAGGCGCCAAAAGCCGGTTAACCAGACCGGGGAAAGCATTTTGTTCCTGCAAAACCCAAGGCAATCCGGCAACCATTGCCGCCAGCAAGACCGGCGCACTGGCATAACCGCCAAGGCCGACGACTAAGGCGGGACGATAACGCACCAGAATGATCAGAGCCTGGATTACGGCTTTGGGAAAGTTAAACAAGGCTTTGAGACGCCGCAGGCCGCTGACACCCACCAGACCATGAACCTCGAGAAAGGCCAGTGGATAACCTAACTCAGGAATTACCCGAGCCTCAATCCCGCGCCGGGTTCCGGCAAAAACAATCTTCGTATTCGGCTCACGCCGGAGAAATTCTTCGGCCAAAGCAATCCCCGGAAAGAGATGGCCACCAGTGCCGCCTCCGGCAAAGAGGATGGTCTTGGCCGGGGTGATTGTCTTAGCGAGTTTGGCGACTGACATTTAACAATACCCCAACTGCGGCCAGAGAGACACAAAGTGAACTCCCGCCATAACTAAAAAATGGAAAGGTCAAGCCCTTGGTCGGCAAGAGTCCAAGGGTAACCCAGTAATTAACTGTCATCTGTAAAACCAGCAACAGGGTCAAGCCAAAAGCTAAAAGAGTGCCGAGCCGGTCAGGAGCTGAACGTGAAATTTTAAGTCCGGTCAAAAGCAACATCAGAACCAAAAAAGCCAGAAAAGTGACTCCGATAAAACCAAATTCCTCAGCCCATACGGCCACAATAAAATCGGTATAGGCTTCAGGCAGATAAAACAGTTTCTGAGCACTGTTGCCGGCTCCGACTCCACTTACACCACCAGCCCCATAAGCGATCAAAGACTGTTTAAGCTGATGCGAGGTACCTTGCCCCTGCCAATTCAAAAATGAGGTCAACCGCTCCAGGCGGTAACCTTTACCGGCGATCGCGGCAACGATACCGACGCCTCCGATCAAACCAAGACCGGCCAGATGTTTGAAACGTGCTCCCGCAACAAAAATCAGAATTATGGTCAGCGCGGCAATAACCACCGAGGAACCAAAATCGGGCTCCTGCATCAAAAGTGCGACCACAGTTCCAAGTATGATCAGAGGCGGCAGCAGACCCCGCTTGAAATCACGAATCCCCTCTCCCTTTTTCGCCAGGTAAGCACAGAGATAGATAACAAAACTCAATTTACAAAATTCCGAGGCCTGAAGATTAAAGAGAGGAGTCTTAATCCAGCGTGTCGCCCCTTTGACTTGATGCCCGATTCCCGGCACCAGAACCAAGGCCAAAAGCAGGATACTGAGCAACACCAGAGGCAGAGTCAATTTACTCCACCAGTGATAATCGAATTTCGCACAAAGAAACAGCGCAACCGCCCCAAAGATTGTGAAAATCAACTGCCGACCAAGAAAGAAACTGCTCTGTCCATTGAGATGGAAAGCTTTGACACTGCTGGCGTTAAAAACCATCAACAAACCCAGACCGAGCAAGGTTCCAACCACCGTCAGAAGCATAATCTCATCGCGTTTCAAGCTCATCTTAAACTATCTCCGATAGCGCCGGCTTCCCGCACCAGAGCACGAAACCGGTCACCGCGTTCCTGATAGTTTTGAAACTCATCAAAACTGGCACAACCGGGGGCCAGGAGGACAACATCACCGGGTTGGGCGACGCTCACAGCCCGGGCCACCGCACTTTGTAAATCGGCCGCCCTGAAACCCTTATCGTAACCCGGCAATTGTCGCCCAACTTTGTCCGCAGCCCGACCAAATGGAATCAGCTCGCGCAGATTTTTGTTGAGATAGCGATCAAGCACCGTAAAATCTGCCCCTTTGTCATAACCGCCAAGTAGAAGCACTAAAGGCCGCTCAAAACTGGTTATCGCTTTAATCACCGCATCAATATTAGTGGCCTTGGAGTCGTTATAAAAATCGATCCCGGCCCGGCTTCCGACATACTCTAAACGGTGGGCAATGCCGGCAAAGGCGTTGAGAGTTGAAACAATTATCTGCTCGTCTATGCCCCAGACCAGCGCTGTCAGCAGAGCCGCGAGATAGTTGGAACGATTATGAGCCCCCGGCAATTTCGGACTCGGAGCTTTAAAAGATCGCTCAAGAGAAGCTCCGGCCAAATTCCGGGTTTTGATTGTAATTTGATCGTCAAGCCAGCTCGCTCCGAGCTCGACTTCCTGTTCAACACTGAAAAAAAGGAGTTCAGGCAGATTTTCTCCGGCCTGCCGACGCCGGTTTATTGTGGCTCCATAGGCCGTCAGTTGTGGGTCATCACGATTAAGCAGGAGAAAATCCGCTTCTCCCTGATTTTGACAAATTGCCGTTTTGGCCGCAAGATAGGCCGCCGTATCCGGATACCGATCCTGATGATCAGGGGTCAGATTCAAAATAATCGCAACCCGTGGATGAAAACTCTCAATAGCTTCAAGCTGAAAACTACTGAGTTCCAGGATTCCGGCCCCAAACCGCTCTTGACTCATTTCTACCGCCGGCCGACCCAGATTGCCACCGACAAAAGGGTTAATCCCGGCAGCGGCAAAGATCTCTCCCATCACGGTCACGGTTGTCGTCTTTCCGTTCGTACCGGTCAGAGCCACCAACGGACAGTCACTATAGCGAGCTGCAAGCTCGACTTCGCCGATAACCTCGCAACCGCTGCGGCGAGCTAAAGCAAAAATCGGCAGACTCAACGGCACCCCAGGGCTGACAACAATCAGATCTCGATGACAAAAAAACTTTTCACTATGGCCTCCGGTCTCAAACTCGGTAATCCCGAAATCGGCCAGAGCTTGCAAAACCGGTTCAAGCTCTTTGGCTTCGCGCTGATCACTAACCGCAACCTGCCAGCCCTGCTCTTGTAAAAGGCGGGCGGCGGCAATCCCGCTGACCCCCAATCCGACGACCAGAGCTTTTTTCTGAGAATTTTTTTCAGAACTATTATTCATTCTTTAATCTCAGGATGGCTAAGTAAAAATTTATCTTAACTTCAATGTACTTAAGGCGAAAAGAGCTAAAATCAGGGCAATAATCCAAAACCTGACGATTACTTTGGGTTCGGCCCAACCTTTCAGTTCAAAATGGTGGTGCAAGGGGGCCATACGAAAGACCCGCTTACCGGTCAGTTTGAAGGAGGCCACCTGAATAATAACCGACAAAGTCTCTAATACAAAAATACCACCGACGAGAAAGAGCAAAATCTCCTGTTTGGTGACTGCGGCCACGGCGCCAAGTCCGGCTCCCAAGGCCAGGGAGCCGACATCGCCCATAAAAATCTCCGCCGGATAGCTGTTAAACCAGAGAAAACCCAAGGCCGCACCAATCATCGCACCACAAAAAATTGCAGTTTCACCGACCCCGACAACATACTGAATCTGCAGGTATTCGGCCAACAGACGATGTCCGGCGACATAATTAAAAATCATGTAAACGGCAAAGGCAACCAGTGAAGGGCCGGTTGCCAAACCATCAAGACCATCCGTCAGGTTGACCGCATTTGAAGTGCCGACGACGACAATCGCCATAAACGGGATATAGAAAAATCCGAAATCAGGTAGTATATGTTTAAAAAACGGTATGGTCAACGTCGTCGAATAACCCGGCAGGAGATAGACTATAAAGGCAAAGATTGAAGCGACAATAAATTGAGATGCAAGTTTCTGACGGGCCGAAAGACCTGTTGAATTTCCTTTAACCAATTTTCGGTAATCATCAACAAAACCGATTGCGCCAAAGCTTAGAACCACGCCCAGAACCAACCAGACATAAATTTCCGTCAGGTCGGCCCAGAGCAACGTCGCTACCGTAACTGAAAAAATAATCAGAACGCCGCCCATGGTCGGGGTTCCCGACTTGACCTGATGGCTTTGCGGACCATCCTCACGGATCACCTGCCCGACCTGCAAATCCTTAAGCCAGGCAATCACCTTAGGCCCGAGATAGAAAGCGATAAAGAGGGCGGTCAGAGCCGCATAAATGGTTCGGAAGGAGATATAGCGAAAAACATTAAATCCGGACCAAAAATTATGTAGAGGATAAAGAATATGATAAAGCATTAAGCCGCCTCAAAATAATTTAAAAGAGGTTCAACAATCTTTTCCAGGGCCAGGCCCCGAGACCCCTTGACCAAGACCAAGGGTGCGGCAGGCAGACGTTGTTGCAGCAGTTTAAGGGCCTCGGCTTGAGCCCCATTCGGAAAAATAAAAATCCGCTGTTCCGGTAAACCGGCAGCCTTAGCGGCGGCAGCCAAATCCTCTATGGCAGAGCCCAGCAAAACCAGAAGATCAGGTCGCAGTTCAGCCACCCGACGCCCGATCCGCTGATGCAGAACCGAACTTTCTGAACCTAATTCGTTCATATCGCCCAAGACCAGTGCCAAAAAACGCTTTTCCCGCCGTTCGGCAACGGCCGTCAAAGCCGCTTCCATTGAACCGGGATTGGCATTGTAAGCATCATGCACTAAAATCCCGGCCCCCTTTCCGAGCTCATATCTTTCGAGTCGACCGGCCAGGTTTTGGAAGTTTTTTAAGGTTCCGGCGACAGATGCGGATGTCAACCCGGACAAACACGTCCCGGCCGCCGCAGCCAGAGCCGCATTCATAACATTATGACGCCCCCAACAGGGCAGTTTGATCGTTGCTTTTTCATTAGCTTTGGCAAAAACAAAGCTTAAACCTTCCGGCGTCAACCAGATCTCCGAAACTTTAACTATGGCCGGCACCACCCCTGAGGCTCCGTGGCAAGTAACCGGCAGCAGGGCAATCTCATCAGGCAAACGCTCTCTTACGGCAACCGGCACCAGTTTTGCGAGATAGGGATCATCAGCATTATAGATCACGGTGCCGGCCGCTTTAATCTCTTTAACAACTTCACACTTGGCCCGAGCCACCGCTTCGAGTGAACCCAAACCCTGAAGATGGGCCGCCGCAACATTGGTCAAGACGGCATAATCGGGCCGCGCGATCGCCGCCAGAGTCGCAATTTCACCCGGCTCATTCATACCCATCTCCAAAACTACTACCTGACAGTCATCAGGCATCGCGAAAATAGTCAGAGGCAAACCGATCCGATTATTGAAATTTCCGGCCGTTTTATGGATGCGAAAATGTGGACTCAGAATGTGAGCCAACATCTCTTTGGTGGTTGTTTTACCATTGGAACCAGTCACCGCGATAACGATTGGTGCGACCCGCTCAAGACGGACTTGAGCCAATCTGCCCAAAGCAACCAAGCTGTCTCTGACCGGCAGAAAAAGAGTTTGCGGGTAGCGTTGAACCAAATTTAAGAGCTCTGAAAATCCTTCTTCAACGACGACGGCGACAGCTCCGTCAGCGATCGCCTGATCGATATAATCATGACCATCAAAATGTTCGCCTCGCAGGGCAATAAAAAGTTCTCCTGAGCAAAGACTACGACTGTCGGTGGTAATTCCGGTTAAATCAAAACTGAGATCAAGCTCTTGGCAAGTCGGCAAGGCCTTGACCTGAAGCAGGTCAGCCAGTTGTCCAAGTTTCCAGTAATGATTTCGGTTAACACACATTTTAGATCTCACTACTCTCACTACTTAATTGGAAAACAAAATCAAGGCCGGGCTCTAATGTCGTTCCCGGCAGGGGGTTCTGGGCCACAATCCGCCCTTGACCCGAGATTTTGACACTACGCCGATAGCTGCCGATAATAACCAGCGCATCTCTAATCGTTTGGCCGGTAAAATCGGGCATCACGTTTGCTGCCGGGGTAGCATTTCCGGTTAAGTTTTCAACTCTTTCGCCACCATTCTCAGCCACTGAACAACCGGCCTCTTCTTCCTCGTAATCAGGCATGGTGAGCGTGGCAAACTCGGCTTGGGAAGCATAATTAAGATAACTTACCAGATGACGGTTGATTCGCTGAAAAGCCGGAGCGGCAACCATGCCACCATAAATTGAACTGCGGGGCTCATCGATCATCACATAAACAATCTTGCGCGACTGACCCTTAGGCGGATCAACATATCCGATAAATGAGGACCAGTAGTCCTTATGAGAATAACTTTTTTTCGCAAAATCAAATTTTTGCGCAGTTCCGGTTTTCCCCACCACTCTGAATCCGGGAATCCGGGCTTGAGGTGCGGTACCATCATCTTCGACCACCAGAGCCAAAGCCCGATCGACCTGTTGGGCCACCTTGGCACTGCAGGCCCGCGATGATTTTTTGGCCGGGGGTTCATAAACCGTCCAACCCGCCCCGTTGACAATTTTAGCCACCAGATGCGGAGTCACTCGATGACCCCCATTGGCCAGAGCCGCATATGCGGCCACCAGTTGCACCGAGGTCGCGGATACGCCCTGACCGAAAGCGATATTACAAAGATCAATCTCCCGCCATTTTTGCCAGGAACGTAAACGACCGGAAGGCTCATGGGGATAATCTATGCCGCTGTTAGAACCAAAACCGAAGTTTTTTAAAACTGCATAAAAACGTTCAGCGCCGATACGATCTACAATCTTTGAACAACCGATATTACTGGAATATTTAAGCACCTCGTCGAGACGCAAAAGACCATATTCGTGGGTATCATGAATTGTTCGACGGCCGACTTTAAATTTCCCCTCTTCACAATCAATAAGATCGTCGATTTTGAAGAGGCCGGATTCAAGGGCCGCGACTAAGGTAAAAACTTTAAAGGTAGAGCCCGGCTCCAGGAGATCGGTAACCGCCCGATTGCGCCACAAAGCCGGATTATTTTTCCGTTTACTGTTGGGGTTAAATCGCGGGTATTGGGCCATCGCCAAGACAGCGCCGTCATCGGCATTCATAACCAGAGCGACACCACCCTTGCCCCGACTCTCAGTAACTGCAGCTTCCAGCTCCTGCTCGGCCCAGGCCTGCACACGTCGATCGAGAGTCAGATAGACGGTTTTACCTTTTAGATGATCATATTCCGCAGATTGAGAGCTCTCGACCACCTGACGCTTGGCATCATGCTCCATAGAGACATAAAGTTGACACCCCCGAAGATACTCTTCGTAATAGCGCTCAAGACCCTCCTGCCCCTGACAATCGATATTGGTGAAGCCTAACACCTGGCCGGCAAGATCCCGGTTGGGATAAATCCGACGATCCTCCTTTGAGAAGGCCAATCCCGGCTCCTGTTTACACCAGGGTTGCAAAGCCTCAACCTGAGCTGGAGTTAAAGAACGCTTGAGCCAGGCAAAACCCCGCTCGCCACGCAAACGCCGCTCCAGACTGGAAACTTTCATTTTTAAAATCGGCGCCAGCCCTTTGGCAATGCGCTTCTTATCCTTAACCCGCCGGGGCTCGGCATAAAGAGATTTTCCCTTAATATTGACCGCCAGAGCCCCGCCGTCAGACGCCAGAATCTCCCCTCTTTCATAATGAACCAAGCGACTGGAATTACTCTGACTCTGTTGACGAGCCAAGTAATAGTCATGTTTTACAACTTGGAGAAAATAGGCTCTGGCAACAACCGCGACCAAACTGAAAACGACGACGCCGGCAACCAAACCTATCCGTTGCCGCAAACGACGTCGTTCATCTGTAGACTCGCGCTTTGTCCGTTTTTTCATGGTAAAACCATCTTGTGCCCAGGTCGGGGCTCTCTAAGACCCAATCGACGGGCCAAACGAGCCAAGTTCCGGGGACTTTTCAACGTCGCCAATTCGGCTTCCAGTTTATCCTGCTCCTCAATGAGCTGTTTTTCAGCTTGTCGCAACTCATTCAGTCGATAACCCCGAGTAACAATTTTATTATTAATCCAGGAACAATAGAATATCATTCCCACCATAACCACCAGCAGACAACTATTAAGCCAACTCCACGATGATGGCTGCTTTTTTACCGTTTTTTTTTTGCCGTCACGAAAACCTACAAACACTCGACAGCCCGCAGACATGCACTGCGACTGCGGGGATTGAGAGCTATTTCCGACTCTTGGGGCCGAACTCCCCGCCCGGTCAGGATTTTAACCTTTGGTTTTTGTCCGCAACCACAAACCGGAACCCGGGGTGGACAGACACAACCTTTAGCGGCTTGGCGAAAAATCCGTTTTACTAAACGGTCTTCGAGAGAGTGATAAGAGATAACCACCATCCGCGCCCCGCGCTCAAGTCGTTCAAGACCGGCGTTAAGCACCCGTTCAAGAGCATTGAGCTCGTCATTAACAACAATGCGTAAAGCCTGAAAAACCAGAGTTGCAGGGTGGCGTCGAGAACGCTTGTAGAGCGGCACCATATCTTCAATCAGGGCCGCTAGAGAACGGGTTGTAACTAGAGGATTTTGAACGCGGCTTTCGACAATTTTACGGGCGATGGCCGCAGCATAGGGCTCTTCCCCGAAATCACGAAAAATTTTGAACAGAGTTTTGTAATCGGCCTGATTAACAATCGTGGATGCCGGCTCTCCGGTGGTTGGATCCATACGCATATCAAGCGGCCCCAGAGACTGAAAACTAAACCCCCGCTCGCCCTCTTCCAGCTGAAAACTTGAGAGACCGATATCCAGGAGCAGGCCATCTATATTGTCTATTCCGGCATCATCAAGAAGCTCGGACAGATCGGCAAAATTTCCCGCCAGCAATTTGAAACGGGAAGCGAACTCTGAGAGCAGGGATTGGCTTCTTAAAGCAGCTTCCGGATCCCGGTCGATGGCCACCAGCGAAACCCCGTTGTCACTTTGTTCGAGTAATTTTCGAGTATGACCGCCACCACCAAAAGTGGCATCGACAAGCACCCCTTCTCCACCGACAACTCTCCTGCCGGCCAGTAGGATATCGACACTCTCTTTAAGCAGAACCGGAATATGTTCCATCAGTAAACCTAAATTGAGACACCTAACTCTTCGAGAACGTCGAGAATACCCTTAATTGCTTCAGGCGATCCCGTAGCTTCATCTTCTTCCGCACCCCAACGTTCCTGGCTCCACAATTCCAACTTATCTATCTGTCCCGCAATAACAACATTATTACCCTTCTGATCAAGCCCGGCCCAACTCCGCAAAGTCGGAGGCAATAAAACACGGCCCTGTTTGTCGAGAGAACATTCAACCGCACCAGAGATATAGACACGCTTAAAACGTTTCACTTCAGGTCGGCTTGAAGGCAGGGCATTGAGCTTCTCTTCTACTTCGAGCCATTTAGCCAGTGGGTAACAATCAAGATTGCCATCCAGAGCGGTCGTGATCACCAATTCAGAGTTGTACTCATGAACCAGGATATCCCGAAATTTAGCTGGAATATTAAGCCTCCCTTTGCTATCAAGGGAATATTCGTAACGACCGCGAAATGCCATTTTCTCCACCGCTCCCCGTCGGGAGGATAATTTAACCCACAATCTACCACTTTCACCCACCTTTCCTACTTTGCCCTGACACCTTTGTCAAGGAGAAAAAAAAGATTTTTCTAACTATTAAACGCCTCCGCAAGCAATCGGCTCAACTACCCAAAAAAAGAAAAGGTGCAAAGCTAACATCTGCGTCAGCCTTGCACCTTTTTTACGATAAAAAAGTCTCGGGATAGTTAGATTAAAAAATGACCAAGTACTGCCGGCACCGCCTGTTCTACCCGCAAAATCCGGGGGCAGAGAGAAACAATCTCAAGCCCGGCAGCGGCCAGCATCTCGACTTCAAAAGGGATAAAACCACCTTCAGGGCCAACCACCACCAAAGCCGGGGCTCGCCCCCCCATTTTCGACAACCCTGAACCGGTTTGCGGATGCAACAACCAGGCATCACGACCCCGGGCCAAAAGCGGCACCTCATCCTCGGCAAAGGGACGAAACCGAGATTTAAGAAAAATTTCCGGCAAGCGGGTATCACCAGCCTGCTCAAGTGCCAAAAGGCTGATCTCCCGTAAGCTCTCGGGCGCCAGCCAGGGAGTCTGCCAGTAACTCTTCTCGACCCGCCAGGAGTTAAAGAGAAAAATCTCTTTAACTCCCATAGTCACGGCCGCCGCCAGCACCCTCCTTAAGACCTTGGGACGCGGCAGAGCCAGCAACAAACAGACCGGCAACGGCGGCGGCGGCGCATGATCAAGATCAATTTCAAGCTCGACTCGGGAACCAAAAAGCTCGACGATTACGCCAGACCCCAAATCACCATTCAAGCGACCGACCCGCAAACAATCCCCAATCTTTGACTTAAGCACGTTGACAATATGAGCAAATCGCCGCCCATCCAGAACCACACGCCGTTCACCGACAAAATCCGCATCCTCAAGAATCACAATATTCATAAAATCAAACTCTCCAGCAAAAGATTACCCGTCCGGAAATAAGAAGTTGACAGCAGAGCTAAAAAATCACTAAGGTCTAAAAGCTGTAAAGTAGCCTGAACTGACATATCCAAAACCAAAAATATCCGCAACCCTTTATTAAGGCGTCATTCCGACAAAAATCGGAATCCAGTAATTAAAATGCCAAACCCAACCAAGATCCTCATCGCCATAGCCCTTGCCTTACTCCTGCTTACCACAACACCCACTTCGGCAAAAGCTATAAGCTCCGGTTGCGAACTGGTACGCCCACAGCGACACAAAACCCAACAACAAAACCCCACCGCACCCCCAAAAACACCAACAACCAGCGACCCTTTACCGGCCGCTGACAAAATCTGGACAATTGGCGTACTCCTGCCGATGAGCGGAGAGTATGCAACCATCGGCCAACGTTTTCATCGCGGCCTGAAACTCGCCCTAAACGCTGACCCGGCCCCCAACAACCATAAATGGCAACTCGTACTGCTCGACTCAGCTAAAATCCCACCCGCCACAGCCATTAAACAGCTTAAAGATAATCACGCAACCGTTATTTTGGGACCGATCCAAAGCAAACTTGCGCAACCGGCGGCAAAAGAGGCAATTGCCTGCCGGCTCCCGATCATCCTGATGGCTCCGCAACCGCGACTGACCAGACTGAATGAAAATGTTTTTCAGCACTTTCTCAGCGCCGCCAATCAAGCCCGCGAAATGGCCCGGTTCCTCCAACAAAAAGGTGAAAAAAAGGTTGGCCTTATCCACCCCGACAACGACTTCGGTAACGATTTCAAAAAAACCTTCGCAAATTCATGTCGGAACAAAAAAATCACCATCGTCAAGAGCAGCTCCTACAACCCCCACGAAACCGACTTCAGCTCAGCCATCGAAAACCTGCAAAACCAAACCACCCCTGCAACCGAACCCCAAACAACCATACCAAGCTACCCTTTCTCCGCCCTGGTCATCGCCGACTTCTACTCCCGCCTGCGACTTCTCGCCCCCCAACTCACGTTTCACAACTTAGGCAAATGCCAACTTTACGGAACCCGCGGCGGCAACGACCAACGCCTCGAAAAAGAGGCCGGAGCCGACCTTGAAGGAGCAATTTTTTTAGACCTCGGCCTGAGCCTGCCCAAACCACCGCAAACCGCCGTCGACTACCGGAAACGCTACCTGAAAACCTACCGGGAACCGGCCTCCATCTACGACGCCTACGCTTACGACAGCATCACAATTCTCAATCAGGCCCGCCGGCTGATCAACCACACCAAAGCCACCACCCTCTCCGAAGCCCTGCTCAATCTGCCCCCGCTCAAACTGGTAACCGGCTTAACCACGGTCAGCCCTGACGGTAGATTCTCAAAACAGTTATACCCGATTGTTTTCAAGAATAAAAAACGTTGCAACCTTAACGACACCAAACCTGCCCCAAACTGATGAGCCATGAAAAAATCTTCCAAGAACAGACTGACACCCCGGCAACAATCACTTTTCCCCGGCACCAACCTTTTCGATAAAATCGCCCGGGCGGTCTGTAACGCCGGCACCCTCCCCAGAAAAGAGCTCTACGAAACCTGGGAAATGGCAAAAAGGGTACGACGCCGGTACCGGGGCGGCCGGATTTTAGATCTTGCCTGCGGACATGGCCTTTTGGCCCATATAATGCTCATCCTTGATGACAGTTCCAAAACAGCGATCGCCGTCGACAACCACATCCCTTTAAATGCGGCGAAACTGTCCAACGCCTTGATTTCAGCCTGGCCGAGATTGAAAGATAGAATCATCTACCAGGAAGTGCCAATCCAGGAGATCACCATCTTTCCGGATGACCTCGTGGTCTCGGCCCACGCCTGCGGCTCTTTAACCGACCTGATTATTGATAAGGCCACTACACAACAGGCCCGCGTAGCGGTTCTACCCTGCTGCCACGACCTGCAGGAGTCTCCGACCAACGGCCTTGAAGGCTGGATGGATAAAACCCTGGCCGTAGACACGGTAAGGGCTGTAAATTTGAGAGCAAAAGGATATCAGATTGTAACCCAAAAAATCCCCAATGAAATCACACCCAAAAACCGGCTGCTCATGGGAGAACATATAAAGAGCGAGGCAAATTTTTAACCCAGGAATTCGTCAACAAGGACAAAGAAACAGTCGCAATTCTTGCAGTACGGCAACAGCACGAAGAAGACTACCCTTAAAAAAGAGACGCAAAATTTAATCTCACTCAAGCCCCCCATAAACATGGTGCCCCTAAACCCCAATTCCGAACCGGACCCAATTCCGGAATTCCGCATCATCTTACGCAACGCGGAAACCGGCGGCAACAAACATTTTTTAACAATGAAGATTATCATGCCAAGGATGGCTTAGAAGCTCACATACGCTATACCAGACGAATCAATTTTCGTGAAAACTGGCGAGGTCATTTATGGCAGGGCCGTTTTTCATCGTTTATCATGAACGAGGAATATCTTTTGGCATGCACGAGATACGTGGAGTTAAATCCGGTTCGGG
>JAYEGS010000076.1:0-4644 GCA_034659215.1 Pseudomonadota bacterium
TGAAGAGGTAGAAAAAAATCTCGGTTAAGGTTCCGTAAGCCATCAGTTGCCTCCGGCGGCCGCAGCAAGGGGTTGTTGATGCCGACGCTCGAGCCGCTCAATGAGATCGTAATGAAACTCCTCGCGGGTAAAGCCTGCGATATTATAGTCTTGAGAATAATCAAGTCCCCCTTTGGGACAAACTTCGACACAGCTGCCACAGAGGCTGCATTTGGTGAAATCAAGAGTAAAGAGAGTCAAAGTCTTGCGCTTCTCGCCCTCTTTTTTCTCACCTTTGACCACCAGGCAGTTCGAAGGGCAAGATTTGGCACACATACCGCAAACGATGCAATTACTCCCCCCGGTCTCCGGGTCATAAATAAGCTCAACATGACCGCGATAATTAGGTGTAATATCGCACTCCTCACGTGGGTACTGAACCGTAACTATAGGCTTAACCATCTCCCTGATAGTCAAATTCAGACCGATCAGCAGACTCTTTGCGCCAAACCAGAGCTCACCGAAATATCCTCGATTTTTCATAGAAGTTTAACCAATACTGCTGTGATAAGAAGATTAGCCAGAGAAAAGGGGATCAAATATTTCCAGCAAAAGCTCATCAGTTGATCAAAACGCACCCTGGGATAAGTCCAGCGTACCCAGATCATAACAAAGAGCAAACCATAAACCTTAAGCATGAACCAGATGATGCCGCTATAATCGCCGAGTGGCAGGGGAATCCCTTTCCAGCCGCCCAAAAAGAGAACGGTAGCAATCGAGCAGACCGTAAACATATTGGCATATTCTGCGAGAAAGAAAAAACTAAAGCCCATCCCGCTGTATTCGGTGTGAAAACCGGCCGTCAGTTCACTTTCAGCTTCCGGCATATCGAAAGGGGCACGGTTGGTCTCGGCCATACCGGCAATAAAATAGATAATAAAAGCCAGAGGCTGAATCAAGATAAACCAATAGTATTTCTGAGCCGCGACAATCCCCTGCAGGCTAAAGGTATTGGTGATCAATATAATTGACAAGATCGAGAGTAACAACGGAATCTCATAAGAGACCGCCTGAGCCACCGCTCGAAAAGTGCCGAAAAGAGAATATTTATTGTTAGAAGCCCAGCCGGCGACAAGAATCGCAATAACATTGATTGAAGTCATTGCGAGAATGAATATCAGGCTGATATCCATTGAGACAATCTGCAGCTTCTTACTGAAAGGAATAACCACAAAAGGCAGGACACAGGGAGCAAAAGAGAGCACCGGAGCCAGGCGAAAGAGAAATTTATTCGAACCTTCCGGCACCACCAGCTGTTTACCAATCAACTTCAAACCGTCGATAATCAACTGCAAAACACCATGCGGGCCAACTTCCATAAGCCCCGGCCGCCGCTGAATATGGGCTGAGACCTTACGTTCCATATAACCGAGAATCATGGCATTGAGAAAAACAAAGGCCACCACTATCACTGCGGCGATGATCATACGTAATAACTCAGGGGGCATATCGCTACTCCACTAAATAGTAAATCTATCTATCGATCTCGGGGATAACTAGATCCATACTACCCATAGCCGCAACCAGGTCAGATAAGAGCATGCCCCGACAAAGTTCCTGTAAAATGCTCAGGTTCGAATATGACGGCACCCGGATTTTGAGACGGTAAGGTACATCGCCGCCGCCGCTAACCATATAGTAGGTCAACTCTCCCCGGGCTGCCTCAACCGCAAAACTGCAGTCGCCGGTCGGCATTTTCATTTTTTTCGGAACCTTGCCCAGGAAAGGCCCATCCGGCAACTGATCCAGCGCCTGCTCAATAATCCTTAAACTCTGCTCAATCTCCTCCAATCGTACCAGATAGCGATCATAGGAATCACCGTTGGCACCAACCGGAATCTCGAAATCGAAATTAGGGTAGACTGAATAAGGTTCGTTTTTGCGCACATCATAAGCGATTCCGGAACCTCTTAAGACCGGTCCGGTAACCCCGTAACGCCGCGCCATATCCGGGCTGATGATGCCAACCCCTTCGGTTCGTTTGATAAAGATAATATTACCGGTTACGAGTTTGTTATAGATATCGAAACGCTCCCGCTGACGCTTGATAAAAGCCCGGGTTTTTTCAACAAACTTGTCGTCGATATCCTTACAGACCCCACCGACCCTGAAATAGCAGTAGGTCAAGCGGGAACCGGTGACATCTTCGAGGATATCGAGCACCTGTTCACGATCGTCAAAGGTATAAAGAATCGGAGTAAAGGCCCCCATATCAAGCAACATCGCACCAATCCAGAGATGGTGGCTGACAATCCGGTTAAGTTCCGACGTAATAACCCGAATATATTCAGCCCGGGTCGGAACCTCAATCTGGCAAAGGCGCTCATAAAGACCAACATAACCGTGATTATATTGCAAGGCGGCCGCATAATCCATGCGCCCGGTATTGGGCATAAAAGCCATCCAGTTTTTATGCTCACCCATCTTCTCCTGCATGCGGTGACCATAACCTAAAACGGGTTGGGCTTCGACGATATACTCGCCATCCATCTCTAAAAGAACCCGCAAAACTCCGTGCGTACTCGGGTGCTGCGGCCCCATATTAAGAAAGTAGTGATTATCGTTAGGGATATCGGTAGCCGGCTCAAGATCGGCATGTAGAGCGTTATTTTCAGCTAAATTTCCCATCAGCCCTGTTCCGCCTTCTCTGCTTCAGGTTTTTCCTCTACCGGCGCCGTGAGCGTTAGCGAGGAAGTACTCTTGGGGTGCGGCGCCCAGCGAACCGCAGCCGACTCCTTGAGATCCTCGTCTTTTTTAAGCAAAGGTTTCAGATCGACATCCTCTTCCGCCAGAATCAGAGGGACAAGATTGGGATGGCTGGTAAAAATGACGCCGTAAAAATCTCTGGTTTCGCGCTCGTGCCAATTGGCTCCCTGGTAGATATCGGAAATTGTCGGAATCGTGTTATCGGCTTTAACCGGCACCCGGACAACTAAACGACAGGCCCGCTCAAAACTGGCAAACTGATAAACAATCTCGATCGCCGGTTTAACATGAAGGCCGCCGACAAAAACCAGAAACATCTCCTGAGCGAGCATACATTCGGCCAAAGAACGCAGTTTGTCCGCTTCCAGATCAATCTCGAAATGGTAGCCGCGCTCTTCAAAGTTACAAGCCTCAACCGGAATCGACAACTCAGTCAAAGCGCTGACAAGTTTCTCAGTAGCTGGGTGCATCGGATATCTTCCTCTGGGGGAACGGATGACGAACCCCGGCAATCTTCTCCTGAAGTTTCAAAATCCCCTCAAGCAGACCTTCGGGACGCGGCGGACAGCCGGGTACATAGACATCAACCGGAATCAACTTATCGATCCCTTCGATCACATTATAGTTCTCTTCGACGGCAAAAGGGCCGCCGGAAATTGCACAGTTACCCATGGCGATCACCCATTTCGGATGGGGCATCTGATCGTAAAGGGTCATCACCGCCGAAGCCATCTTTTTGTTAACGGTACCGGCGACAATCATCAAGTCACTTTGGCGCGGCGAGGGCCGAAAAACTTCAGAACCAAAACGCGAGATGTCAAACCGGGCCATACCCAGACTCATCATCTCGATAGCACAACAGGCCAGACCGAAGGTCATCGGCCAGAGCGAATTAGCCCGACAGAGATTAAAAATATCATCGGCCAATTTGTGCTTATAGAGCGGCCCCGGATCATGTACGACAAGATCACCCGGGGCTCCATTCTCAAGCCGAGCCTGAAGCTCGGCCGAGTATGAGTGAACGTTTAGCTTACCTCTCTCTTGATCGCCCACGTAAAAACTCCTTTAACCCACACATATGCGATTGCCAAGGTCAGAATTCCAACAAAAATAAACAGTCCCAACACTCCATGCAGTCCGGATACACGATCGTAAGCGGCGGCAACCGGGAAGAGATAGAGAATATCAACATCAAAAGCGAGAAAAATCAGGGCATAGAGGTAATAGGCCGCCCCAAAGCGGATGTCCCAGGCCGTACCATAAGTATCCATGCCGCACTCGTAAGTGAGCAAAGTCTTCTTATTAACTGTACGGGGACGAAAGATATCGGAAATAACGAAAGGCGCGACCCCGGCGATAATACCACCGGCCAGAACCACGATAATATAGACAAAATCAAGTACGTGCGGAGCAGGCATTAACAAACCCCCCTTTAAACCAAACCTAAAGCGGAAAACAAGACCGTATACCCCCTCACTCAAAGCCGTTTTAAAACAACTCCGGCGAAAAAGCGACAAAGACATAATCCATTAAAAATACAAAGTCAAGATTTTTTTATTTTCTATTCAGACATAAAATAATTAATAATTACACTTCATTGGAATCATTAACAATAACCGTAATTTAGCAAATATTGTATATTATGTGCAAAATATCGCCAACAAAGTAAAACGCTGTCACAAAAACAATGAATCTTTTGGACGCATAAAAAAGCCGGCAACCTTAAAGTTGTCGGCTTTTTTATGCGTCTGGGAAACTACCTTATAATTTTAATTACAATTTAAAATTACCAACCAGTTCCTGCAGGCGACCAGCCAGAACCGCCAAATCATCCGCACTCTGCTTAACTTCGCCACCGGAGGCAGTTATTTCCGCAGTGACCTGACTAACCGTACCAAT
>JAYEGS010000077.1:0-4638 GCA_034659215.1 Pseudomonadota bacterium
CCCACTCATGGTTCTTGACGGCATCTCCTAAAGCCGCCGCCATGGTGGCACCGCTGCCTTCCATTAGCGTCATTTTACCAAGATCATATTTTTTCATTACAATTTCGGTTTTCATCATCAGGCCGGCTCCGGGATCAATACCGATAATCTTGTCATCAAATTTGTCGGAATTGGCACGTAAATCTTCTATAGTATTGATGCTGACGTATTTAGGAACCACCAGACCAATACGGGTACCATGAAGGTTGGGCCCCAGATCGACCATCTTATCCTTGAACCGTTTCATGTACTGCCCGTGGGTAGTGGGTAACCAGGCGGTGGTCATGGCATCGGCATCACCGACGGCAATCGCCTGCCACATGGCCGCCGCGGCCACTGGTATAACCTCGACATCGTAACCAAGGTTTTCGAGGACTGCTTTCATCACATGGGTTGAGGCAGTGGCACAGTCCCACTCAACATAAGCCAGTTCAACCTTGCCTTTGCCGGCCAGAACCGGATTAATTCCGATTGTCATGGTGATGGCTGCCAGAACCGTAAAGATTACTAATAATTTTTTGAGCTGCATTGTTTTCTCCTTCTTACTGAGTTATGGTTATGAATAAGATTTTCCGAATTAAGCGGTTAGCTTTTGGCTCAGAAATTTCTTCTTTTACCAGGACTGATGATTAGCTGCCATTAGCAGTATAGTTTTTGTTGCCCATCTTCTGACTGATCCGATCAAGAACCATGGCTACGATAACAACCCCGATTCCAGCCACAAATCCCTTGCCGGGCTGCAATCTCTGAATCGCTTTCCAAACTTCACCACCAAGACCTTTAGCTCCAATCATGGCGGCAATAACGACCATTGAGAGTGACAACATGATAGTTTGGTTGACTCCGGTCATAATTGTCGGCGTGGCCAGCGGCAACTGCAACTTGAACAATTTTTGTTTAGGACTGGAACCGAAGGCATCGGCTGCTTCAACCAGGTCGGCGGGAACCTGTTGAATGCCGAAACAGGTCAGACGAATGGAGGGTGGCATAGCAAAGATCACGGTCGAAAAGATTGCCGAAACCGGACCCAGACCAAAGAAGGGAATCGCCGGAATCAGGTAGACAAAAGCCGGCATGGTCTGCATGAGATCAAGTAGTGGCATAATTATTCGGTTAAAGCGGGGGGAGAGGGCGGCTCCTATGCCGAGCGGAATACCTATAGTAACCGCCACTGCTGTTGAAATAAGAACCAGTATCAGAGTATCAATGGTAGCATCCCAGAGGCGCAGGTTCCAGATCAGCAAAAAGCCTACGGCTGTGATAATTGCGACTTTGCGGTCAGCCAATCTCCAAGCCACCAGAGTCAGGGCAATGATAATTACCCAGGGCGGCAAAAAAGCCAGACCGTCCTGCAACAAGTCGATACCGATTTCAAGAACATCAGCAATCGCTTTAGTTATGAAGGCAAAGTTATCGGTCAAAAATTCGATAGATGTATCAATAAAGTTCTCCAGGGGTAAAGCGGGAACGGTGAAATCCATTAGCTGGTTCCTCCTTCAGCGAGGCAGGAGAGCAGATCAACTCGGGTTACAATGCCGAGCAATTTGTTTTCACTGTCAACTACGGGAACCGGCCGGGTGGTTTCAGCCATAATCGGGAACAGAATATTTACCGGGTCATCGACTTTGGCTGTCTGCAGGTTTCGCTCATAAAAATGATCAATTGGTTTCTGATGGTTCTTGATAGCCTCCGAGGCTTTATCAGCAGTTAGCTGCCCGCGGAAGGTATAATCCCGGTCAACCACAAAAATGGAGCTGATTCCTTCATCCTGCATTTTGTGGAGAGCGGTGCGGGGGCCGTCGGCGGGAAAGGCCACAACTTTGGCCCGACTCATGATTGAGCCGACGGTGAGGATCTTCGCTTTATCGACATCCTCGACGAATTTTTCGACGTAACGGTTAGCCGGGTTTTCCAGAATATCTTCTGGGGTGCCGATCTGGACTATTTTGCCGTCCTTCATGAGGATGATCCGGTCACCGATTTTCAGAGCTTCGTCAAGATCATGAGTAATGAAAATAATAGTTTTCTTGACCCTGGCTTGCAGAGATATAAGTTCGTGCTGCATGTCCCGACGGATGAGTGGATCAAGGGCGGAAAAGGCTTCATCCATCAGCAAAATATCGGGATCAACCGCCATCGCCCGGGCCAAACCAACCCTTTGCTGCATACCGCCACTCAATTGGTGAGGATAGGAATCTTCCCAGCCTTCAAGGCCGACCAATTGGAGTGCTTCAAGGGCTTTTTCTTTTCGCGTGGCCGGGTCAAACCCCTGGATTTCCAATCCGTATTCAGCGTTTTCTATAACTTTTCGGTGTGGGAAGAGGGCAAAATGTTGAAATACCATGCCGAATTTATGTTGACGAATCCGCAACAACTGCTTATGGCCGACGGTGGTTAGCTCCTCATCATCAATGGTAACCGTACCGGTGGTCGGTTTGTTGAGCAGGTTAAGACAGCGGATCAGGGTTGATTTGCCGCTGCCGCTCAAACCCATAATAACCAGGATTTCGCCTTCGTAGACATCAAAGTCAGCGTTGACTATCCCTACCGCCAGACCGGTTTTCTCAAGGATTTCAGTCTTGTCAATTCCATCATTGAGCATTACTAAGGCTCGTTTCGGGTGGGGGCCAAAAATCTTGCTGACATCTCTGACCTTAATTTTAACTTTAGCCATACATAACCTTTACTTGATATTGTTGACGACGATGGAGCTCTTTCTGACTTTTTGCGAGACCATCACGACTTGGGAACCTCATTTTGTACCGCGGTTGAAACAAGTTCAGCAACGTGATGTTCGTCCTGCAAAGTTTTAACGGCCCGCTGGGCGGCGTTTTCCACAAATTCCTCTTCTGAAAAGCCGAGATATAAAGTGTAAACACCTATTAATAAAATAAACGCAAAGGGCAAACCGGTGCAGACCGATGCGGTCTGCAGGGTTGCCAGCCCACCGCCAAGCAGAAGTACTGCTGCGACTACACCCTCCATAACCGCCCAGAATACCCTTTGGGGTACGGGAGAATCAAGTTTTCCGCCCGAGGTCAGATGATCAACCACCAGAGAACCGGAATCGGAAGAGGTAATAAAAAATATGGTCACCAGGATGATGGCAATAAAAGATAACACTTGGCTAAAGGGAAAATTTTGCAGCATCACAAACATGGCGGTAGCAACATTATCTTTTACGGCGCTGACAATATCAGCAGCCCCGCCGGCTTGCAAAGAAAGTGCGGCGCCCCCGAATACCGACATCCAGATGAAAGAGAGCAGAGTCGGAATCAAGATAACCCCGAGGATAAATTCCCTGACCGTACGACCTTTGGATATACGGGCAATAAACATCCCCACAAATGGCGACCAGGATATCCACCAGGCCCAATAGAATACCGTCCAGGAACCTTGCCAATTGGTCTCCCGGAAAGTTTCCGTCCAGAGGCTGAGTTTGGGCAGGATAGTCAAGTAGTAGCCTAGATTCTGAGTAAATCCTCCCAGAATATATATAGTCGGTCCAACTATGAGTAAAAATAACATAAAAATTCCGGCTAATATCATATTTCCCTGGCTCAGTAATTTAACCCCGTTATCGAGTCCGGAAATTACCGACAGAGTTGCAAAGCCGGTGATGACAGCGATCAGGATTACTTGAGTCGCAGTGCTGATCTGGACACCAAAAAGAAAGCCCAGGCCCGCATTTATCTGTTGTACTCCCAGTCCCAGCGATGTAGCCAGACCTACCAGGGTAGCCAGGACTGAAAGTACATCGATCAAGTTTCCCCAGAATCCGTAAATTTTATCTCCTAAGAGCGGGTAGAAGATAGAACGGATAGTCAAAGGTAAGCCCCGATTATAGGCGAAAAAGGCCAAACCAAGCCCGACAATTGCGTAGATAGCCCAAGGGTGCAGACCCCAGTGAAAATAGGTTACTCCCATTGCCGCCTGAGCCGCTTCGGGGGTTTGTGACCCGATTGATCCAAACATTGGTGAAGGAGAAGCGTAATGATACATGGGCTCTCCCACACTCCAGAACATCAAGCCGATACCCATGCCGGCACTGAGCAGCATGGCAAACCATGCCGGAGTGGAAAATTCCGGTTTGGCGTCGTGGCCGCCGATGCGTATTTTGCCGAACCTGCCAAAGGCAAAATATACAGCAGCCAAAATGAATATATTGCTCACCAAAATCAAAAACCAACCGCTGGTACTGGTTATGGTGCTCATAGCCGCCTTAAAAAATTCACTGGCGTCTTGCTTGAACATCATTGTCAACAGAATAAAAATTACCAGGATGGCGATGGACATAAAGGTAACATGTGGATGAAGATCAAATCCGTACCCTACCAGGTTACTGTCACCCGGTTCTCGGCTCTCGGCGTCATCTTCGAACGACGCGGACGGCCTGATTTGCAAGCCTTTGAAGGGCTCACGTTCCTGGATCGCCTTTCTCCGGGCTTCAGCCTCCACTTTTTTCAGTTTCTCGGCAAAGAGTAGTTGCTTTTTTGCTTTTTTCTCGTCTTTAAGATGCTATAACCGCAAATGACGGTTGGCATAAGTTTTGCTTCAACACGGACAAAACAATTTGGAAATTTTTTCCGTAAACTTGAC
>JAYEGS010000078.1:0-4622 GCA_034659215.1 Pseudomonadota bacterium
AAGTCGATAAAATTGGGTCGGGAGAACGTCTGAAATTCGGCTTTTATCACTACTCAATTTTTGCAAAATATGGTATGAGGCCGGACTGACACAATTTTAATCTGAATTTGGAGTAATACCCCATGAAATCATTTGCCGAACTCGGTCTGAATACTGAGCTTCTTAAAGCTATCGACCAGCTGGGTTTTAGCGAGCCGACCCCGGTTCAGGAAGAGGTAATCCCGCGCCTTATTAAACTTGAAGACGATATGGTCGCCCTCTCTCAGACCGGTACCGGCAAGACCGCAGCCTTCGGCCTGCCGCTGATTCAAGCACTCGATAAAAAACAGACGAAAACTCAAGTTTTGATCCTCTCCCCGACCCGCGAGCTCTGTGTTCAGGTGACCAAGGATCTGCATGCCTATACCCGCTATCGTCCCGAAATTAAGACTGTGGCCGTCTACGGCGGGGCCAGCATCATCACCCAAAGTCGACAACTGCAACGTGGGGCTCATATTATTGTAGCGACACCGGGGCGGCTTTTGGCCTTTATCAATTCAGGTGAGGTCGATATTACAAAAATTCGCGCCGTCGTCTTAGACGAGGCCGACGAGATGTTGCAAATGGGTTTTCAGGATGATCTCAACGCTATCCTGGCGGCAACCCCGGACACAAAAAAGACGATTCTCTTCTCGGCGACGATGCCGCGAGAGGTGGTTGCAATTGCCAAAAAGTATATGAAAGACCCGCTTGAGGTAACCATCGGCCAACGCAATCAGGGAATCGAAAATGTCCGCCATATCTACTATCTGGTAGCGGCGAAAAATCGCTATCAGACCTTAAAACGGATTGCCGACAGTAATCCTGATATCTATGCCATCATCTTCTGCCGCACCCGTTTAGAGACCCGGGAGGTGGCCGAGAAATTGATCGGCGATGGTTACAGTGCCGATGCCCTGCACGGTGAGCTCTCGCAGGGACAGCGTGATTTTGTCATGAATAAGTTTCGCCGGCGCAAATTGCAACTTTTGGTGGCGACTGATGTCGCAGCCCGCGGTCTTGATGTTAAAGACTTAAGCCATGTCATCAACTACAATCTCCCCGATGACATCGCCAGCTATACACATCGCAGCGGGCGCACCGGCCGGGCCGGTAAAGAGGGAATTTCGATAGCTATTGTCCATCTGAGAGAGAAGTACAAGATCAAACAGATCGAAAGACAACTCAAGCGAAAATTTGAGTTGGGCCGGATCCCCACCGGCCAGGAGATCTGTCAACAACAGATGCTGCGCTATCTCGATGACCTCAAAAACCGAAAGGTCGATGCCACCTATATTGAACCATTTTTTCCGGCCATCCTGGAAAGCCTGGAATCTTTGGAACGAGAAGAGCTGATTAAACGTTTTGTTCTGGCCAATTTCGCGCAGCTCTTAGACTATTACAAAAATGCTCCTGATCTCAATGAGAAAGAACGAGAAAGCAAAAGCCGTTACGAGCGCAACGAGCGAAAATCCGGCGACAGCCGTTACGGGGCCGGTGCCAAAGGCCGCGACCGTAAAGACCGGGATCACAAAGACCGAGACCACGGCGTACAATTTACCCGTTTTCATATTAACGTCGGCAGAAGGGACGGGGTCAATCCCAGCCGCCTGATTGGTGAGATTAACGACGCTGCGGGCAAGGGCGTCAGGATTCAGGTCGGGCGCATCGAAGTCAAGGGAGATTCCTGCCTGCTTGAGGCGGAGAGTCGTTTTGAAAAAGAGATCATCCGCACATTTTCCAATCTCCAGATCAATGGCCGCAAAGTCGCGGCCCGGGTCAGTAGTGAATCAGAAAAGATGACACCCCGGTCGAGAGCCAAATCGCCCCACCCTATTCGTAAAAAAAGCGCCGCGAAAAAGCGTAAATAAGTTATAATTTAGAGGATATAATGACGGTAAAAAAAATCCCCTTCTCCCTTGAGCAGGTTAAAGATATCGCAAAAAGCTATCCCAGCCCTTTTTATATCTATGATGAGGCGGCGATAACGGAGAATATTTGCGCCTTGAAAGAGGCGTTTGCCTGGGCGGACTTTAAGGAGTATTTCGCGGTCAAAGCGACGCCGAACCCCTTTCTCATGAAACTCTTGAAAAGAGTCGGGGTCGGGGCTGACTGTTCTTCCCTGCCCGAGCTTATGCTGGCGGAAAAGGTCGGTATCGTGGGCGAGGATATCATGTTCACCTCCAACGATACCCCGGCTTCCGAGTATCGCAAGGCGACCGAACTCGGGGCGGTTATCAATTTCGATGATATCAGCCACCTGAAATTCTACGAAGAACATGTCGGAGAATTGCCGGAGCTCGTCTGTTTTCGCTATAATCCGGGCCGGGCCAAGGAGGGCAATCTGATTATCGGCCGCCCCGAAGAGGCGAAATACGGCTTTACCAGAGAGCAGCTTTTTGCCGGATATCGTTACTGTAAGGAGAGAGGCGTCAAACGTTTCGGCATTCATACTATGGTTGCCTCAAACGAACTTGATTACACCTACTTTATCGAAACCGCTGAAATTCTTTTCACCCTGGTGCAGGAGATATCTCAAGAACTTGAGCTCAACTTTGAATTCGTCAATCTCGGCGGCGGGATCGGCATCCCCTATCGACCCGAAGATAAGGCGGTCGACTTGGTTAAAGTCGGAAGCGGCATCCGGGCAAAATATGAAGAGCTTATTTTAGGGGCGGGGTTGCCGAACTTAAAGATCTATATGGAGTGCGGACGCATGGTAACCGGCCCTTTCGGCTATCTGGTAACCCGGGCCCTGCATATAAAGAAAACCTATAAAACCTATCTCGGCGTTGATGCGACCATGGCCGATCTCATGCGGCCCGCCCTCTACGGCGCCTACCACCATATAACGGTGCTCGGCCGTCAAGAGCAAGGCCCCAAAGTGACCTACGATGTCACCGGGTCGCTCTGCGAAAATAATGACAAATTCGCTATTGATCGAGAGCTGCCGGCGGTTGAAATCGATGACTATCTGGTCATCCACGACGCCGGAGCCCATGGTCACGCGATGGGTTTTAATTACAACGGCAAACTCCGTTCGGCCGAACTCCTGCTGCGAAGCGATGGTTCGATCAAACTTATTCGCCGGGCCGAGAACCTGGCCGACCTCTTCGCAACCCTCGATTTTGCCGAGTTGGAGAACTTTTAATCATAGCTCGAACCATCAAAACAGTGGGTGCAAAGTTTTTCTTTGGGCAGACCAATCGCTTGCACGAGGTCGTCTAAGTGCTGAAAGCGCAGAGAGGTCAGGTGCAGGCGCTTGCGAATCACTTCAACCATGGCTAGATTTTTTTCTGATCCGGCCGTCGCGTATTCATCAAGATATTTATCATCCGCTCCCTCCAGCTCCTGAATAACACTGCGGCCAATCAGATCGAGGGTCGACCGGGAGGCGGAGAAGTTAAGAAACTCACAGGGAAATATCAGGGTCGGACAAGAGGGCCGCATGTGAACTTCCCGGGCTCCGTAGTCGAAAAGAATTTTGACATTCTCTTTGAGCTGGGTTCCGCGCACGATTGAATCATCGCAAAACAACAGACTTTTGCCTTCAATCAGCCGGGGCACCGGGAGAAGCTTCATTTTGGCGACCAGATCCCGTAAAGATTGATCCTGAGGCATAAAACTGCGCGGCCAGGTTGGCGTATATTTGACAAAGGGGCGGCGGTAGGGAATCTTTTTGGCATCGGCATAACCAATCGCATGGCCGACCCCGGAATCGGGAATCCCGCCGACGCAATCGCAAGTAACATCGTCGTTTTTAGCCAGACAAGCGCCGCAGTTATTTCTGACCTCTTCAACATTTATCCCTTCATAATCCGACGCGGGATAACCGAAATAGACCCAGAGAAAAGAACATATCTGCATCTTATCACCCGGTGGCAGCCGTTGTTCCCAACCCTCAGCCGTTATAAAAACAACCTCTCCGGGGCCGATGAAATGGTCGGTTTCAAAACCAAGATTGCTGAAAGCGCAAGATTCCGAACTTACGGCAATCGCATTGTCCCGGCGGCCGAGAACCAGCGGGGTTCGGCCCAACTTGTCCCGGCCCGCATAAATCCCCTCATCGGTAAGCAACAGTAGTGAACACGAACCTTTGATTAAATTCTGAACATTGCGAATCCCGTCAACAAAATTCTCCTCATCACAAATCAACTTGGCCACGACCTCGGTGGGGTTCATGACTCCATTGGTCGTATCGGAAAAATAGTGCCGGTCGGAAAAAGCTTTTTCGACCAGCTCTTCCAGGTTATTGATCTTGCCAACCATAACTATGCCGAAGTTGCCCATATGGGAGCCGATAATCAACGGTTGCGGATCAGTATCACTGATCACCCCAATCCCCTTCTTACCTTCAAAAGAGCTCAGTTCAGATTCGAACTTGGTGCGAAAGTAGTTGTTTTCAAGATTGTGGATGGAGCGTTGAATTCCATGCGAATTGCAAACTCCCATGCCGCCGCGTTTAGTGCCTAAATGAGAATGATAATCAGTCCCGTAAAACAGCTCGGCAACACAATCTTCCTTTGAAACCAAGCCAAACATACCGCCCATGAAGTTCTCCTTCGTAGTTTTTATTTGTTGTTATTGTTAAATGGTTGTTTATT
>JAYEGS010000079.1:0-9424 GCA_034659215.1 Pseudomonadota bacterium
CGGGAACAGGGGCGAAAATCCGGCCATTTCCTGCTGCTGGGCTCTGCTTCAATGGATTTGTTGCGCCAGTCTTCCGAGAGCCTGGCCGGACGCATCAGCTATATTGAAATGTCCGGTCTTAACCTGCCGGAAGTCGGAGAGAACAGAAAGGATCTGCAAAAACTCTGGCTCAGAGGCGGTTTCCCGGACAGTTATTTAGCAGGCGATGATGAGCTGGCCATGGACTGGCTCGAAAATTTGATTCGCACCTATCTGGAAAGGGATGTGCCGCAAATGGGTTTTCGCGTTCCCGCGAATAGATTGCGTCGTTTATGGACCATGTTGGCGCACCTGCAGGGAGAACCGGTCAACTATTCGAAGCTGGGCGGAAACCTTGAAATAGACGGCAAAACGGTTAGCCATTACATAGATATACTCGTTGACTTGTTACTGGTCAGACGGCTGGAGCCATGGTATGTCAATGTTAAAAAACGATTGGTGAAATCGCCTCGTTTCTACATTCGGGACAGCGGCATACTGCACCGATTGCTGGGTATTGACAATTATGACTCTTTACTATCGAATCCCGTATTGGGGAAAAGCTGGGAAGGATTTGTGATAGAAAATATTCACTCTATTCTGCCTAAACGCGCTGAAACCTATTTTTACCGCACCGGAGCAGGCGCGGAAATTGATCTAATTATCAAGCTGCCGTCCTCGGAAATCTGGGCTGTAGAAATCAAGCATGGTGTCGCACCCAAGTTGAATAAACATTACAGCCGAATCTGCGAAGACGCTGGGGCGACCCAAAAATACATTATCTATGGCGGGGATGATGAATTTCCGGTCAGCGATGATGTTACTGTTATTTCATTGCGAAAGCTCATGCAAAAGTTGCATTCATTGTAATAACATGCGAAAAGAGTGGTTGTCCATGTCCTCCAATTTCGAATTTTTACGTTCCGACTGGAAACATCTGCTGACCGACGCCACCGAGGTGGAACAGAGCGCTTATGTTGCGCCGCGTACGGCGGTCTTTTACGCCCGCCGCACCCTGGAACGGGCAGTCAAGTGGATGTACATGAACGACCGCGACTTAAAGCCTCCATATCAGAACAACCTGGCGGCGCTGATCCACGAACAGACTTTCAAGGACACCTTGGCCCCCGGCCTCTTCGACAAGGCCCGCGTCATCCACAAGCTGGGCAACCTCGCCGTCCATTCGGAAAAACCGATCAGCCGCTATGACGGCCTCCAGGTGACCCGCTGTCTGCACGCTTTTCTCTCTTTTATCGCCAAAATATACAGCGAGACGTCCCCGACAGTTGCCCCTTTCGATGAAACCCTGATCCCCCAAAAAAGCACCCCGAAAACTATCAACCGGAAAACAGTCGACAAGAACGCCGCCCAATTGGCCGCCCTGGCCGACAATCTGCGAGAGAAAGACAAAGCTCTCGACAAAGAGGAGCAAGAAAAAACCCGCCTGCGGGCCGGGTACGACCGGGAAATCGCCGAGCTGAAAACGCAAATTGCCGGATTCAAGACGGCAAACAGCCAAACGGTTCACGATGAGGACTACAGCGAGGAGGAGACCCGCGACCTGTTCATCGACCTGCTGCTGCGCGAGGCCGGTTGGGATCCGCACGCTCCGAATGTGGCGGAATACGAAGTTACCGGCATGCCGAACAAGCAGGGTCTGGGCTATGTCGATTATGTCCTCTGGGGAGATGACGGCAAACCCTTGGCGCTGGTCGAGGCGAAGCGGACCAAGAAGAGTCCCAAAGTCGGTCAACAACAGGCCAAGCTCTATGCCGACTGCCTGGAACAGATGGCCGGTCAACGGCCGCTGATATTCTACTCCAACGGTTTTGAGACCTGGCTGTGGGACGATTGTCTCTATCCGCCGCGCCCGGTTCAGGGTTTCTACACCAAAGACGAGTTGCAACTGGCGATAAACCGCCGTAGCAGCCGCAAACCGATCAAGAATGCGCCGGTTAATAAGGCGATAGTCAACCGCTACTACCAGGAGGAGGCGATCCGCCGGGTACTGGAACATTACGGTGTCGATATGGCCCGCAAGGCCCTGACGGTGATGGCGACCGGTTCCGGCAAAACCCGCACGGCCGTGGCTCTGGTTGAGATTCTGCAGAAGACCAACTGGGTGCGCAACGTCCTGTTTTTGGCCGACCGCAACGTTCTGGTACGTCAGGCCAAGGGGGCTTTCAACAGTCACCTGCCCCACGCATCGCTGGTCAACCTGGTCGAGGAGAAGGAGGACGCTAGCAGCCGGATCGTCTTTTCCTCCTATCCGACAATGATGAACTGTATCGACGACGCCAAAGGGGACGGACAAAAACGCTTCGGCGTCGGACATTTCGACCTGATCATCATCGACGAGGCCCACCGCTCGGTCTATCAAAAGTACGGCGCGATCTTCGATTATTTCGACGCTCTGATCATCGGATTGACCGCGACCCCTAAAGCCGATGTCGACAAGAATACCTACCGCCTGTTCGATCTGGAAAACAACGTCCCGACCTACGCCTACGAGCTGGAACAGGCGGTATCCGACGAATATCTGGTACCGCCTAAAGCGATCTCGGTGCCGCTCAAGTTTCAGCGCGACGGGGTAAAATACGCCGAACTGTCCGAAGGGGACAAAGAGGAATACGAGGCGACTTTCTTGGACGAGGAGACCGGCACCCTCCCCGCCGAGATCGGTTCGGCGGCGCTGAACAAGTGGCTATTCAACATCGATACCGTCGACAAGGTCTTAAAGCACCTGATGGAGTACGGCCTCAAGGTCGAAGGCGGCGACCGCCTCGGCAAAACCATCATCTTCGCCAAAAACCACCTGCACGCCGAATTCATCGCCGAGCGCTTCGACAAAAACTACCCGCATTTAAAAGGCTACTTCTGCCGGGTAATCGACAACCAGACCAACTACGTGCAGAGCATTATCGACGACTTCTACGTGATCGGCAAAAACCCGATCATCGCCGTTTCCGTCGATATGATGGATACCGGCATCGACGTGCCTGAAGTGGTCAACCTGGTGTTTTTCAAGATAGTGCGTTCCAAGGCCAAATTCTGGCAGATGATCGGGCGCGGCACCCGGCTTTGTCCCGACCTGTTCGGGCCGGGCAAAAACAAAAAGCACTTCGTTCTTTTCGACTATTGCCAAAACTTCGAGTTCTTCGGCGAGAATCCGGACGGCTTTGAGGCGAAGCTGCAGGAATCGATCAAACAGAAAATCTTCAAACGGCGGCTCGATATTGCGGTAGCCCTGCAAGGAAATGATAGAGACCGAGAGCTGCATCGGGAACTGCTTAAGCAAATGCACGCGACAGTGAAGGCGATGGATACCGAAAACTTCATTGTCCGGGCCCAGCGACGGCATGTGGAGATGTTCAACGACCGGAGGCGCTGGGACGAGTTGAGCATCGGCGACGTTATCGAAATCCGCGAGCACCTGACCCTCCTGCCGAGCCCGGATGACGATGACGAGTTCGCCCGGCGCTTCGATCTGCTGATCCTCAACCTGCAGATGGCAATCCTCAACGAAGACGCCCGGCAAATCGCCTGGCGCGAGCAGGTACAGGAATTGGCCGAAGCATTGGAAGAGAAGAAAGCGGTGCCGTCGGTCGCCAGCCAGCTTGAACTTATCCTGGAATTACAGACCGATGAATACTGGGAAGGAGTGACCCTGCCGATGCTGGAAGAGGTGCGCCACAAGCTGCGCGACCTGGTGAAATTTATCGACAAGCGGAAAAAACAAAAAACCGTTTACACCGACATGGAAGACGAGATCGGTGACGGCTCCACGCTTGAGAATTTCGTCGTTAAAGAGTCCAACCTGAAAAACTATCGGCTGAAGGTAGAGAAGTACATTCGCGATCATCAGGATCACATCACCATCCACCGGTTGAAGAACAACCTTGCGATCACAGGCCATGATCTACAGGCCTTGGAGGATATTCTCTTCACGGAGAATCTTAGCAGCCGTGATTACATGCAGACTTATGGCAACAACAAACCGCTGGGGGTTTTCATCCGCTCCATAGTCGGCCTGAATCGCAACGCCACAAAAGAGGCGTTCGGCGAATTTCTTTCAACCAACCGGCTAAACGCCGACCAGATTCGCTTCATCGACCAGATTATCGATCATCTGGTGACAAACGGAGTCATGGATCCGGCACTTCTTTTTGAGCCACCCTTTACCAATTCCCACCATGAAGGCATCGCCGGGGTGTTTCCAGACCGGGCCAGGAATATTCTAGATGTCGTGCTACAGGTGAATCAGAACGCGGAGGTGGCATAAAATCCCATCGTTTTCGGCGATTATTTTGATCTGGATCGAGCCCTATGGGCTTTTGGTTTCATTACACTATTTTTCAGGAACGTCCGGAAACCAAAACAAAAAAAGGGCACTTGAAATTGATCATTAAAATCATCTCAAGTGCCTTTTTAATTTTAGATGGTGCCGGAGGTCGGAATCGAACCGACACGGGGTCGCCCCCGCGGGATTTTGAGTCCCGTGCGTCTACCAATTTCACCACTCCGGCACGGGGTTTGGCTTGTATCAAAAAAGAGGGTTCAGTGTCAAGCTTGTTTTAGCTGATCTGGGTCGATTTCAGATTTTATCAGGCTTCCGGCATAGAGCGGGTAGGCGGCCAATTCACAGGCGATGCCGCCGTTATCAAAATGCCAGCGCCGGGCCGGGCGCAGGCCGACCTCTTTTAGGAGGTTGCGATTGCCGCTGAAAATAAAGGCCTCGTAGCCGGAGCCCTTCTGTTTGAGAAAGTCACCGAAGCGGCGGTAGGTGATTTTAAGTTCCTCTTCTTCACCGAGGCGAACCCCATATTCGGGGTTGCAAAAAATAACCCCGCCTTTATTGGCACTCTCGGGTACCGGGGTCTCGGCAAAGTCACAGGTAATAAACTCGATAACGTCATCGACTTCAGCGCGAATGGCATTCTCTTTAGCAACCTCGATCATTTGCGGATCGATGTCGGAGGCGATCAGGCGAATTTTCCGATCCGGCCGGGAGGCCCGTCGGGCTTGCGCCTGAAGGCCCAAGAGCTCCATATTTTTATAACCAAGCAGCGACTGAAAAGAGTACTCCTGGCGCAAGAGACCGGGGATGCGGTTTTGCGCCAAAAGCGCCGCTTCAATCGCCAGGGTACCGCTGCCGCACATCGGATTAACAAAAGTTTGCGCCCCGTTCCAACCGCTGGCCAGAATCAGGGAGGCAGCCAGGGTTTCGCGCAAAGGCGCTTTACCAGGATCAAGACGATAGCCGCGCTGAGCCAGCGTGGGGCCCGAGGTATCGAGATATAATATAGCTTTATCCTGCTGCCAAAAGAGGTGAAAAACTAATTTATCACGGCGCGGCCCACTGTCGGGACGGCGGCCGCAACAGCGGCGCAGGCGATCAACAATTGCATCTTTTACACGCAAATTGGCAAAACGACTATCCCTGATCGTCGGCGTATCAACCACCGAGGTAACTGAAAAATAACCGTCGACGGGAACCAACTCTTCCCAGGGCAGCGGCATCAGTTTTTCGTAAAGCTGGTCGGGGTCGGACGCCTCAAAGGCGGCCAGACGCCAAAGTACCCGCTGGCCGGTGCGCAGATTAAGATTCAGTTTGAGAACGTCGGCAAAATCACCCTTGGTCGTCACTGAGGTAGCCCGCTCCTCAATAATCGGCATTTTCAGATCACGCAGTTCGCGACTCAGAAAAGGGGCCACGCCGGGCGAACAGGGTATTACGATATGATGTCTACCTTCAAGAAGTTGCATAATCAGTTTAAAATCTCAGTGCCGATCCCTTCGGGCGTAAAAATTTCAAGTAACAGGCAATGGGGTTGACGACCATCGACAATATGAGTTTTGGCAACCCCGGCTTCCAGAGCATCGAGACAGCAGCCGATTTTGGGCAGCATCCCGCCTTTGATCACACCTGATGCGATCATCTCTTCAACTTGCCGGCGATTGAGACTGCTCAAAAGGTCACCGACAAGATTACTGACGCCGGGAACATCGGTCAGGAGTACCAGTTTCTCGGCTTTCAAGGCCGAGGCCATGGCTCCGGCGACAAGATCGGCATTAATATTATAGGTTTCACCGGCTTCATCAACCCCTACCGGGGCGATTACCGGAATAAACCCGGCTTCGTCGAGACGATTAAGAATCTCGGGGTTAACTTTAGCGACCCTTCCGACCTTGCCAACATTGATAATCTCCGGCGGCCGATCGGCTTTAGGGGTATCGTACATGAGCAATTTTTCGGCTTGCAAAAGACGACCATCCTTACCACTCAAACCCACGGCCGTGCCGCCATGCTGGTTAATGAGATTAACAATAGTCTTGTTAACCTTACCGACCAGCACCATCTCAACAACATCCATGGTGTCCTGGTCGGTGACCCGCATTCCTTGAACAAAGGAGCTCTCGATACCCATTCTTTCGAGTACTTTGCCGATCTGGGGGCCGCCACCGTGGACAATTACCGGATTGATACCGATGAATTTAAGCAAAGCCACATCTTTGGCAAAAGACTCCTGCAACGCTTCATCAACCATGGCATGACCGCCATATTTAATGACCAGAGTTTTACCATAAAACTTTCTGATATAGGGCAGCGATTCACTTAAAATTGCGGCTTTCCGGAGATATTTTTCCATTTTTTCATGTCCCATTTTTTACAAAATATAGCGACTCAGGTCTTCATCTTCGACGACATCGTCAAGTTTGCGGCGGACTTCGTCGGCATCGACTTTGACGGTTACTCCGTCCATTTCCGAAGCGTTGAAGGAGACCTCATCGAGCAGGCACTCTAGCACCGTATGCAGACGCCGGGCGCCGATATTCTCATGTTTTTCATTAACCAGACAAGCAATCTCGGCCAATTGTTCGATTGCATCTTTGCCGATCTCCAGGGTCACCCCTTCAGTTTTCATCAATTCGACATACTGGCGGATCAAGGCATTTTCAGGCTCCTGCAAAATGCGGATAAAGTCATCCTTATCGAGAGAATCGAGTTCCACCCGAATCGGAAAACGGCCCTGCATCTCGGGAATCAAATCCGAGGGCTTGGTGCCGTGAAAAGCGCCGGCCGCAATAAAGAGGATATGGTCGGTCTTAACGATACCATACTTGGTATTAACCGAAGAACCTTCAACAATCGGCAAAAGATCGCGTTGCACACCTTCACGGGAAATATCCGGGGTTGAAGTACCTTCGCGAGCCACAACCTTGTCGATTTCATCAAGAAAAATGATGCCGTTCTGTTCGATCCGGGTCTTGGCCTCGGTCACCACTTTATCCATATCAACCATGCGCTGGGCTTCGCGCTCAACCAGAATATCATAAGCCTCGGGAACCTTGACCTTCTTCTTTTTGGTCTGTTTCGGCATCATGTTTTCGAACATATCCTTGATATTGATATCCATCTCTTCAAAACCGCCGGCCGAAAAAATCTCCACCACCGGCGTCACCTGCTGAGTGAGCTCAAGATCAACACTACGATCGTCAAGTTTGCCATGACGAAAAAGTTTACGCAGCTTTTCGCGGGTTTTCTGCTGACGCGCCTCCTGTTTCTCCTGCTCCTGATCGCTAACCTGGGGGGGCAACTCCGGTTCAGCAAAGTTGTCCGCAACCATCATCTCAATCACATTATCTTCATCCGCTTCCGGCGGTGAAGATGGCGACGGTGGCGGCGGCGGCGCGGGAGCCTGAACCGGGGGCAAAAGCAGATCAAGCAGACACTCTTCGGCAATATCTTTAGCCTTGGCTTGAACGATTTCGGTCTCCTCTTGTTTGACCATGGTCACTGCCAACTCGGTCAGATCACGAATCATCGACTCAACATCACGACCAACATAGCCGACTTCGGTAAACTTCGAGGCTTCGAGTTTGATAAAAGGGGCTTTGGCCAGTTTAGCCAGACGCCGGGCAATTTCGGTTTTACCGACACCGGTCGGGCCGATCATGATAATATTTTTCGGCGCTATCTCATCGCGTAAAATCGGCTCGACCTGCTGGCGCCGCCAGCGATTACGTAAAGCAATCGCCACGGCCCGCTTAGCATCATCCTGACCGACAATATATTTATCAAGTTCAACAACTATCTCTTTCGGGGTTAATGTCGACATCTACTTCTTTTCCTCCGACTTTTGCTCCTGATCCTGCTCTTTGGGCAAAACCTCCAGGGTTAAACGCTCATTGGTATAGATACATATTTCAGACGCAATTTTCATCGCTTCCTTGACAATCTCAGGGGCCGTAAGTTCAGAATGTCGCAACATGGCCCGGGCGGCGGCCTCGGCATAAGGCGCACCGGAACCAATCGCGACGACGCTGTCATCGGGTTCGATAACATCACCATTACCGGAGATCACAAAAATATGCTCCTCGTCAGCAACAATCAATAAAGCCTCTAAGCGGCGCAACATCTTGTCCATACGCCAATCTTTGGCCATCTCGACTGCGGCCCGAGTCAGGTTACCATTATAGAGTTCCAGTTTCTCTTCGAAACGCTCAAAAAGGGTAAAAGCATCGGCCGTGGAACCGGCAAAACCGGCCAGAACCTGCTCATCAAAAAGCCAGCGGACTTTGCGGGCGCCATGCTTCATCACCGTATCACCCAAAGTTACCTGACCGTCGCCACCCAAGGCGACCAGATCGTCACGGCGAACCGCGAGAATTGTCGTTCCTCTAAACATTATTTCTCCTGTTATTTTTATTTCACCCGCTCTTCGCCTGCGGCTAACGGGTGCGCCTTGTCGTAGACTTCCAGTAATCGTTTAACATCAACATGGGTATAACGCTGTGTCGTTGAAAGGGAGCTGTGCCCCAAAAGTTCTTGAATAACTCGAAGATCAGCCCCATTCTGGAGCAGATGCGTGGCAAAAGAGTGGCGCACGGCATGCGGTGTCAAGGGTTTCTGCAAGCCTGCAACCAGACCATATTTCTTGACCAGAGATGAAACTGCGCGGCTACTCAAACGCCCACCTCGGGCATTGAGAAAAAGAGCATCTCCAGCCTCGACACCAGCTTTTTGCCGCTTTTCAAGATAAGTTTCAAGAGCTTTAGCTGCGATCCGCCCCAACGGGACAAGCCGCTCTTTACGACCTTTGCCCATAACTCTGAGTACGGCATCGGAAAATTTCAGATTAGCAATATCAAGCCCGACGACCTCGGAAACCCGCAGGCCACAGGCATACATCAACTCTAAAATGGCGCGATCCCTAAGTTTGAGTTCATCATCTACAAACTCACCATCAGCAACCCCCATATCGAGCAGCTGATCAACCTCTTCTTCTTCAAGGTAGACCGGCAGATGACGCTGATTTCTAGGGGCTCGCAAGAGGGCTGCCGGATTACCCACAAAACCGTGCCGTTTATTAAGATAAGCAAAAAAAGTCTTGATCGCGGCCAC
>JAYEGS010000079.1:9524-21137 GCA_034659215.1 Pseudomonadota bacterium
CCTCTTCTTCTTCAAGGTAGACCGGCAGATGACGCTGATTTCTAGGGGCTCGCAAGAGGGCTGCCGGATTACCCACAAAACCGTGCCGTTTATTAAGATAAGCAAAAAAAGTCTTGATCGCGGCCACCTTACGGCCCACCGAAGCGGCCCCGTCAACCGTCATGCGCGCGCGCATGAATTTTAACAGATGACGTTCCTGAACCTGCGACCAGATATCTACATTTTCACCAAGTGATGACAGGTCAATTAGTTCAACCAGAAAAGCCTGCAATTGAGCAATGTCCGAACCATAAGCACGAACCGTATGGGAAGAGAGCTGGCGCTCGACCTCCAGATAACGGATAAAATGAGAGACCAGATCCATCATAATAAGTGTTTTAAACGTCTTTTGACAGTTTCCAAGAAGAGTGTCCGCCAGACCCGATTAAATAAATATAATTACACTGAACTTGACTTTTTGTAAATTGTTAGGTTAGTAGATTCGCCAACGCCTGAAAGCACTAATTAACCACCCAAGAGAACATACTTTTGCCGGAAAAAAAAGAGCCACCTATTCTTATTATATTTCTGTTGCTCTCGCTGCTCCTGCACTTGGGACTGGCCTATCGTTACCGGGCTTGGGAACCGGCAGCCAAAACCTTGGAAGAGTTACGCAAAAAAAGAAAAAAGGATATCCCGGTTCAGATTATTGAACTCCCGCCCAAAAAGAAAAAACCGGAAACACCTAAGCCACCGCCCAAAAAACCTAGTTTTCTAGCCGATCGCAACCAGCAAACCAAAATTGAAACCAGAACCGAGGAGATCTCCCCGAAACCCAAGGTGGTGGCAAAACCGGTCAAACCGCAACCAAAGCCGAAGCCTCGACCAAAACCAAAACCACCGACGCCGCCTAAACCGAAGGTCGAGCCACGCCCGCAAGAGCAGGCCAAACCTCAGAGCAAACCGGAAAAACCTCCGGTCAAAGACGACTCCGCCCTGACCAAGGCACAGCCGCCAAGCAAAAAACCGGAGAAGGTTTCAGCGCCAAAGAAAAAAGAGCCCGAGAAGAAACAACCGGACATTAAAAAGCTTTTTCCTTCAGCCGATGAGTTACTGAAGTACACTGAAGAACGTCAGAGGCGACCGACACCCTCCGCTAAACAAAGTCCACGCCTGCCCAATAAACTGAAAAGGGGTACCGAGATCTCTCTCAACACCCTCGACTACAAATTTCACTCATACTATCTGGCCCTGAAAAGAAAAATTGAACTGGTCTGGGAGTACCCCTACAAAGCCCGACAAACCGGCGCTCAAGGACGGTTGCAGATGCGTTTTGTCATCAATCAGGATGGCTCTCTGGCGGAAGTCAAGATTTTACATTCATCAGGCGTCGCTATACTTGATCACGAGGCGGTTCGGGCAATCCAGAATGCCTCTCCCTTTCCGCCGCTCCCGGAACGTATGAACACCGAACGACTGGCGGTTACCGCCACGTTCGAGTATCTCTTGAGTTACCGCTCAGTTCATTAACAACAAACCAGCTAGGAGACTGTCCGAGAATGCCATTTTCCCCCAGCTCTTCGTTATTTTTTTAAAATAATGCTCGGAATATTAAGTATATGCCTGCGCTTATTTGAAAAAAATGCCTCGATCTGAGAAAAAATTTCTATTCTCGGACAGCCTCCTAAGCGGCGGCAGCAGATTTGGTGCTTGCGGCCTTGCTTTTACTTTTTTCCTCTTTTTTAACCGGCTTGGCCGCAGAATTTTTATTCTCATTTTTTTGCGGGCGGTTTTTACCATATTCAGTAGCGTACCAACCGCCACCTTTCAATATAAATGAGGTTGATGACACCAGTTTGTTAACCGGCCCACCACACTCAGGACACTCTTTAAGAGGTTCGGCTGTAATCTTGCGTATCATCTCAAACGTGTGTTCGCATTCCTCGCACTGGTACTCGTAAATCGGCATAACATCTAATCCTTTAATCCTTAAACTATTAAAAATTGAACTCACTTAAATCTTAGAAATGTTCTTTTCAAACTATCTCGATACGGGGACATTGCTCCAGGCGGCGACTGCAAGTCGCTTGCCGATCTGAGCTGTGTCCCCCTCGAAGCCGGGCGAAGCCAATGTTCGCACCATTTGTAGTGGCTTTAAGGTGATTACGCTGAACAGTTACTTTTCTAATTTCTAATTCTCAAGCCCTAAACGAGCCTTGAGCTCAAACCCGTTTAAGTTCTCTACATGAATCGTTTTACGACGCGATTTATGACCATTTATCACCTCTACCCGGGCTCGGGGAAGTTTAAGCAGCTCGGCCAGAAAATCCCGACAGAGACGGTTGGCGGCGCCCTCTACAGGAGGGGCGGTCAGGGACATTTTAAGCGCATCATCATGCATCCCCTGAAGCCGGTTACGAGCGGCCCGAGGCTGGACGTGAACTCTGAAAGTCACACCATCCGCCGTCTCCCGAAACCAAAACTCCGCCATTAGCCATCCTCAATTTATTGAATTGAGTGGGCGAACTGTAATAACGTCTGCACCAGAAAAGACTGGAGAAAGAAAATTCCCAACATAATCAGCATCGGCGCAAAATCGATGCCTCCCATCGCCGTCCAGGGGAACCAACGCCGTATCCGAGAAAAAACCGGCTCGGTAACCTGATAGAGAAACCGGACAATCGGATTATAAGGATCAGGATTCACCCAGGACAATAGAGCCCGGATTATCACAATCCAGAGATAGAGGCTTAAGACAATATCGAGAAGTTTGGCAACCGCAACAAACAGATTACTTACCATATACATAATTCAACTCACTTAGTTACTTATTTTCCTTAATTCCGACAAAGGCCAGTTGGCGGCCGGTTATAGCATGATCACGACGGTAGGAAAAGCAAAAATCGTGACAAAATGTGCAAATGTCAACCTCGTGAAAATTCTTTTCAGCAACCCCGGCAGCCAGAAGCTGGGCTCGCTGGATTGACAACAGATCAATATAGTAACCCGAAGAGCGCTCCTGATACCAACTGTCAACTCCGGCCAAAACCGGATGCCTGCGGAAACGATCGACGACCTCAATCCCGACCTGAAAACAACAACTGCCGATAGCGGGACCCGCAAAAACCTGCAGGTTTTTGGCTTCAACCGCAAAATCTCGATTCAATTGGGCAACGGTTTCAACCCCTATCGCTTGATCCAGGCCACGCCAACCGATATGAACCACCGCCACCGCCCGTTGCAATCGATCAATCATAATCAACGGCAGACAGTCGGCCGTCATCACCCCTAAAAGAATTCCGGGTTGATCGGTGAGCAAGGCATCGGCCCCAGTCTGGGCCAATCGCGCTAGTTTTTCAGGATTTTGATCAACAACCGTCAAACATCGACTGCCATGCACCTGTTTGGCCGTCACCAAGGCGGAGAAAAAATCTGCACCCGCCCCGTAAAGCAAAGCCCGGCGATTTTGCGCCACGGCCTCTTCCTGATCACCAACCTGAAAACTCATATTGGCACAAGCAAACGAGCCGTGACTGAAACCACCGGGCCGCAACGTGAACCCCGCCGTTATCGACGGCGGGACAGCAACCTTAAGGTAGGTAGGCCCTGATTGATTGTCAAGGCTGAAGGGATATTTTAGGCTTAATTCAAGACTGTTTTTCCAATTCACGCAAAGCCTCCAACAGACGTTCAAGATCTAACGGCAAGGAACTTTCAAATTCCAGATACTCTTCACTTACCGGGTGTCGAAAACCGAGGCGCCGGGCATGCAGGGCCTGCCGGGGGAAATTTGCCGGCAGGTCAGTTCCGCCAACCGTTGTCTGTAAACGGCTTATCCCTTTTTTACCATAGACTTGATCTCCAACCAGAGGATGACCCGCCTCACTTAAATGAACCCTGATCTGATGGGTACGCCCGGTTTCCAAACGCAAAGAGAGCCAGGTACAGGCCCCCGACAGGTAATAACGCAAAACCTGATAGTTTGTCCGCGCCGATTTGCCCCCTCTTTCGACTGAGGCCATCTTCTTGCGCTGCTTGGGGTGACGACCGATTGAAGACTGGAAAGAGCCACAGGTAGGGAGCAAACGCCCGTAAACCAGAGCGACATATTCCCTTTTGGTCGAATGTTCTTTAAATTGTTCGGCCAGCCCCTGATGCGTAAAATCATCTTTGGCAACTACTAATAATCCGGAAGTATTCTGATCCAGACGATGCACAATCCCCGGCCGCATAACCCCGCCGATTCCGGCGAGATCGCCGCAGTGATAAAGCAACGCATTGACCAGGGTACCATCGGGATTTCCCGCCGCCGGATGAACCACCATCCCGGCCGCCTTGTTGACCACAATCAGATGCCGATCTTCGTAGACAACCTCTAAAGGTAGGGCTTGAGCCTCAAGTTCCAAGGGAATCGGAGGCGGGATCTTGAGCGTAACCCGATCCCCATTTTTTAGCAGGTATGAAATCTTTGCAGGAGTACCATTAACCAGAACCGAAGCTGAACGCACCAAGCCCTGCAAACGGCTGCGCGACATATCCGGCTGCCGGGCCGCCAGAAATTGATCCAGGCGACAACGTTCGAATCCCGAAAAGATAAATTCAATAAGATCTTCTTCAATAACCATTATTATTAAATATTATTAGGCTCTGGATCTCTTCTCCAGCTTGGCCCGCAAGAGCTGAGCCAGTTTTAGTGCTTCAGGAAAATCTTCCTTAAGCTCTAAAGCTCGATCAAGACAGGCTAAGGCCGGTTCCCACTGTTTTTTATCGATCAGAGCCCGAGCCATGTTAAAATTTAAAATCGGATCTTTATCATTGATCTCCAGAGCTTTACGATAACTGTCAAGCGCCTGATCAAACATCTTCATGCGCCGTAAGTCGATCCCAACCTCATTAAAAACATGCTTATTCTCATCTTCAAAAAGAGCCTCGATACTAGTCAATCTATCAAGAACCTTTTTCGCCTCTTCCTCTTCGCCCTTCTCCAAATGCAGCTTGACCATTCCATAATTGGCCCGGACATGCTCTTCATCAAGTTTTAAAGTAGTCTGGAACTCAAATTCGGCACTGTTGTACTCTTTTTTGCGCAGATGAAGATTGCCTCGAGAAGCGTGGCGATCCGCTTTGTCTTTAAATTTATCAAGTTTTTCGCTTTTATCCGGGGGCACAAAATCAGGCTTCGGCTGACAACGCTGAAAAAACTCCTCTTTCTCAATAAGCTCGGTAATACTGGTCGGCTTACCGGCCATATTGAGAAGGCTCAGCTTGATCTCTCCACTGGGCTGTTCCTCAGCATAAAAAATATTTTCACCGGTAGTCTTACGTTTGGTGGCTCCGGTACCGAGCGAAATTTTCACCTGTTCAACATAGTAGCCGGCTATCTTTGCCACGTCCCCACTATCATCAACCACTTCGGCTTCCGGTTTAAGATCTTGCACCATCTCCGATCTCCTTTACCAATACAAAAGGTAAATTGACAACTAATCCTTGCCATTTTTTTTCTTAGCGATTATTGTATAAATAACCTAATATTGACGGTAACTATACATTACCTTATTACGAATAAAAATCCAACCATGAATTCAAGTTCAACCACAAAGGGCAAAGATGAGTGTAACCTCTGCCTGACAATCCTGGAACAAGCCCCTTACGGAATCATTGTCTGCGACGAACAGGGAGAGATCATTTTTGCCAATCAGCTGGCCGCTTTCCTGCTCCAGCAGAACAATTTGGCCGAGCACAATCTGCTCTCTACTTTAGAATTAGCAAATTTTAGAAGCGCCTGGGAAAACCTACTCTCTGGTGAACAAAATAATATCACTTTACGAACCTCACCCAGTAACGACGACGGCACACCTCTTTCCCTGCAAGTCACCCTTCTAAAAGAGACCCGGAACCAACAAAACCGCGTGCTGATCTTCATTGAGGATTTGAGCGTTAGCGAAACCCTGGATGCCGCCGACCAACACTACATGAACAGCCTGGAAAACCTGGTTGATGAAAAAAGTAAGGAGTTGGAGATTGTTCAGGAACAGCTGATCTTGAGTGAGAAAAAGACAGCCATGATTGAAACCGCAGGTGCAGTAGCGCATGAGTTACGCCAACCCATGACGGCTATCATCGGCACCATTGAATTGCTCGATTTAGACGATGACATTGAGAATAATCCACACCTTAGCAAACGGTTTAAGAGCATTCAGAGACAGTGCCTGAGAATGGCGGAAACCATTAAACAGATGGAACAACTGGTTGAATATAAAACCCGACCGTATGTTAATGGAAGTCTGATTATTGATCTTGGGGAATCGAGTCAGAGCAAGTGACAAGATCTGACGTAGAAAACCAGTAAAGCGACAGGGTTTACTCCGGCAGATAATGATTAAGCCGACAACTGCCGACTTACTGTCCCTAGTTTCAGGTAAAACCGCTGGTTCCGGAAGAACCGCCCAAAGCGCACCCGGAGACACTGGAATTTTTGCCAACCCCGGCAGTCTGAACAGCACAACCGGATATCACTTTACGCAAACCCGTAACCGCGCATTTGCGACATTTTAGAGCCGTACCATCCTCTCCAAGTTTCTGCAAAACTTCAAGCCTGGCCCCACAACCAGGACACTCATACTCGTATAGCGGCACGCTACTTCACCTCTTTACAGGAATCCGCCGCAGCCTCACTACAATCCATACCGAAATGATCCATCAAGGTACCAATCAGAAGTTTACTAATATCATCACTTACCCAGTAACGCATCGCCACCCCTTCCCTGGCGGAGTCAACAATGCCCTTCCCCTTAAGTACAGAGAGGTGCTGGGAAACTGTCGCCTGGGAGAGTTCCAGACAACTCCATAGGTTTTTCACACAACTCTCCTGAGTCAAAAGGGTCTGCACAATCTGCAAACGCACCGGATGGCCCAAAACCTTTAAAACTTCAGCAACCCGACAACAAACCTGATCTCTATCCAAGAGTAGCCTCCATATTTTAGTGCGCGACCGAAAACCACCAATTTCCCCGATTGCTGCGTTAGGCTCAAATTTTAATCCTCGGAATACTTAGTGTATGCCTCCGGTTAAAATCCTCGCCTGCCTTGCACTCAAGAAAATTGTCAGGTTTTCGGTCAGGCACTATTTACCTGAACATGATATATGTATATATTACAATCTCATATAACCGGTTGCACGGCACCTGTCAAGATAAAGCGAGAAATCTTCTTGTTCAGAACATAGAAATCATGTTATATAGTCGGATTTGGTCAAGAATCAGAGAAGAAAACCTTTAGATACTCCATACATATAGGATTGACATTGACACAAAGTATTGAGCTTTTAGATCTCATGTTGCATCTGGATGAGCGCCAGGGTTTGGAGTATGCCTTCATTTCAATTCGGCCCAACACCCGAATTATTAAGCCGCTCGACCCGGCTGTTTTGCACACAATACTTGAGACTATAAAGGCAGAACTCCGAAAAAAAGGAGTCTGTCACGGTATCAACAAAACCAACACTATAGTTTCGGAAGTAAAACGTTACCTGACTGATTATCATAGAATTGCGGCTAATAAAACTTTCTATACCTTCCCCATTGCCGGCCCGACCCCGCCGCAAAAAGGTGACGACGGCAAAATTGAGGTATTAGTCGACCTCAAATTAAAACCGGGTAAAATTAAAGATGAGAAAACCGGCAAAATCGACTACTATGATTTAGGTTTCAGCGAAACCTTGATTCACACAGGGAAATCTCTGGTTATCATTAGCCATGCGACTCCCGGGATTGATGGCATCGACATTTTTAAGCAGCCGATTAAAGCCGTGGCCGGCAACAAAGAGAGAGTTCCTGATTACGATCGAAAAACCATCACCTGCGAAGATGACCCTGACAACAACCAAACTGTTTTAAAGGCGGCAATCACCGGCTTTCTCTATCAGGAGAGTGGGCGGGGATACTTCATCGACAAGGATGTCCTGACCAAACAGGTTGATTTTTCGACCGGCAATATCGAAGTCCAAGATTTCAGCGAAATCGATACAACCATCAAAGTGTCCGGCAAAAATGACATCATGCATGACTCGGTCAAACCGGGTTTCACGTTAAAAGCCAAAGAGATTGTCATAGATGGCAATGTCGGGCGCGGCGCCACCATTGAAGGGGACAACATCATCATCTCCGGCATCGTTGACGCAAAAGCCCGGATTATCGGCCGAAAGATTGAGATCGGCAAAGTCGTCGGTGCCCACATTGAAGGTTCAGACATCAAAATCAATGCGGTCTTACAGAGCGCCACGGTTGTGGGAGAACAGGTCAGAATCAGCACCTGCATGTCCTCTGAGGTTAGCGGCGAAGAAGTTTTTATCAACCGGGAACTCCGTTCCGGCAGCGTGACCGCCTCCAATTTTATCTTCTGCCACCAGGCCAGCGGTACCAGCCATTCAACGTTAACCATCGACCCTTTCGCCATTCCCAGCTTCCGACAAAAGCTGGAAGAGCAACAAAGCCAAGTTGACTCCGGCCTCCGGCATTACCAAAAATACAACCAGGAACATGAAAAAAAACAGCAGTTACACCACAACAAACACCAGCACCAAATTGATAATTTCTATCGTCAGGTTGAAGATCTCAAAAAAATAACTCTCAACGAAAAACATAAAAGAGCTATCGAACAGCTCCTTGCTCAAGGCCAGATAGATGATATCGGCAAACGATTAAACTTCAAACTACATACTATCACGCGTAAACATCTGGAAATTTTTGCTCACAGCTTGAGCCTCCTGCAAAACTCTTTTACGGAACTTAGTAAGCTGAAAGAAGCTTACAAAAATGAAGAAAATATCCAACATCAGATGGAAGAGTCTCACACCCGCGGCTTAATCCTGATTGCTGATGAGAGTTCCGGCGAAATGAAGATCTGCTATCGCAAGGTATGTCTCTCTCCGGTCGTCTTCAACCAGAACCTGCTTTTTTGCTATGATGCCGAAAAAAACAAAATAAACGCCCTGAAAAAATTTGGTGAGATCACCCACCGACGCCTCTTCACCCAGTTAAGCCCCCGGGCTCTCTCCATCGTCAACAAGTTTACCTCCTAAAATGGCGGCGCAGAAAAATCCCACCGGCAGCCTGATACGAAATGCGGGCATCATTGGTGCAGCCACCCTGTTGAGCCGAATTCTCGGTTTTGTCCGCGACATGGTAACCGCCAACTATCTGGGCACCTCAATCTATGCCGATGCTTTCTTTGTCGCCTTCCGGATTCCCAACCTGTTGCGCCGACTCTTTGGTGAAGGTTCCCTGACGGCCGCCTTTGTCCCCGTTTTTTCGACCTATCTGGCCGCCGGAAAACGCCTCGAAGCACGGGATATTGCTCAAACCGCCATGACCTTGACGGCCATCTGCCTGACCCTAGTCACGATCTTGGGAATCATTTTTTCCCCGCTCATCATCTCGTTTATTGCTCCGGGCTTTGCCGTCACACCGGAAAAATATGAGCTCGCCGTATTTCTTAACCGACTCATGTTCCCTTACATCCTGCTCATCAGCCTGGTCGCTCTAGCCATGGGCATTTTAAATGCTGACGGCCACTTCCTGACCCCGGCCATAGCCCCGGTTTTACTAAATATCTGCATGATCGGTGCAGCTTTAAGTCTGACCCCATTTTTGGACAATGCCGCCTTGGCTCTGGCCATTGGGGTTCTCGCCGGAGGCCTGGCTCAACTCATGCTCCAGCTTCCGGTGCTTAAAAAGCATGGCTTCCCCTGGCGGCCGCGATTTCAATTTAAACATCCGGCAATCAAACGCGTTATAGTTCTCATGGGCCCCTCTCTGATCGGGTTGGGGATCACCCAGATAACCATCTTCTTCAACACGCTGCTGGCCTCCTATCTGGTTGACGGCAGTATATCGTATCTCTATTTTGCCGACCGCCTGATTCAATTTCCCTTAGGGATTTTTGCCGTCGCTCTGGGTACTGCCGTCTTACCGGCCTTAAGTCACGCAGCCGCAGAAAAAAAATGGCACGATTTCTCGATCACCTTCTCCCTGGCTTTGCGCCTGCTCATGTTCATCACCCTGCCGGCTATGGCCGGATTAATCATCTTAAGCAAACCAATTGTTTTTCTCCTTTTTGAACGGGGCCAATTCGGCGCTCACTCAACCGACATGGTCGCCCAAACCATCATCGCTTACGCTGCCGGACTCTGGGCTTATGCCGCTCTAAGAATTATCGTCCCCGCCTTCCACTCTCTGCAAGACACCAAAACCCCGGTCAAAGTCGGCGCTATCGCCCTGGTGGTCAACCTGATTTGCGCTTTTGTCCTGATGCATTTCTTCCAACATCTGGGACTGGCTCTGGCCACAGCCATCTCCAGCGCCGTCAACTGCCTGCTTTTACTCGCACTGCTCAAACGCCGCCTGGGCCGAGACATCAAAATAGAGGGCTGCGGTCGTGCCTTCTTCCAGAGCCTGTTGGCGACCACGGCCATGCTGCTAATCATCACTGCCCTTAACCATCTGCCCCTGACGACCTCGGCCTACCAGAGCCACCTGCATGAAGGTCTGCGCCTGACGACAAAGATCCTTTGCGGCCTGGCCTCCTATTTTCTCTGCGCCCGGCTCATGCGAAGCCCGGAGTTAACCCAGTTGCAAAGTTTAATCAGCAAACGCCGAAGGAAAAAATGAGACGAAACCTGATAACCCTGATGATTTTTGCCAGTCTGGCGGCCAGCCTCACAACCTTGGCCGTCTTCGATCTCTACCACTTTGCTCACCGAGCCGGATCACAGCCGGCAAAACTCATAATTATCGAACCGGGCAGCTCCCTTAAAAAAATTGCCCGCACGCTGCAAAAGCAAAAACTCATAAACTCAAGTCAACGCTTCATTATTCTAAACCGTATTTTACAAAGTTCTAACCTCCTTAAAGCCGGCGAGTATCGGATTAAGGCAGCGGCCAGCCCGCTGCAACTCATTACAACCTTAAAACAGGGACGGGTTTATCAACGCCAAATCAGCATTCCGGAAGGTTTTACTCTACGGCAAATCGGGGCCCGCCTGCAAGCCCATGACCTCTGTCAAAAGGATGAATTCAACGAGCTCACCACTTCACCGACAAACCTGAAAGGGTGGCAGATACCAGGCTCCAATCCGGAAGGCTATCTCTTTCCCAGCACCTATAACTACAGTCGTCAAACATCATGTCGGCAAATCGTGGAACAGATGCTGAACACCGGTCAAAAACAGCTACAAAAACTGACGGCAAAAAACTCCGACGGAACCTTAAACCGACATCAGATTTTAACCCTGGCATCGATCATCCAGAAAGAAGCCGGCAACAACGATGAGATGCCGATTATCGCCTCCGTTTTCCATAATCGCCTGCAACTCAAGATGCGCTTGGCCAGTGACCCCACGACAATCTATGCCCTCGGTGAAAATTTTGACGGCAACTTAAGACGCCGAGATTTACGCAACCCGTCACCCTACAACACATACCGTCATCGGGGCCTGCCTCCCGGCCCCATCTGCAGCCCCGGCAATGAAGCCATTAGCGCCGTAATCAACCCGGATCAAACCGACTACCTCTACTTTGTCTCCCGCAACAACGGCCAACACCAGTTCTCCGGAACCCTCAAGGAACATAACCGGGC
>JAYEGS010000079.1:21237-52961 GCA_034659215.1 Pseudomonadota bacterium
AAAGATCCGGTCGTCGACCGCTGGGTAATTATCTCCCGAGAACGAGGCAAAAGACCCTCTGAATTCAGCATCCTGAAACAGGAGAGAAAAAGTGGGTTCTGCCCTTTCTGCCCCGGCAACGAAGATGTTGTCCCTCCCGAAATCCTGGCCTACCGGCAACCCGGCAGCCAGAGTAATGATTCCAATTGGCGTTTAAGAGTCGTGCCCAACAAGTTTCCCGCCCTGCACATCGAAGGCGACCTTGTCCGCCAGGGAGACGGGGTTTATGATATGATGAATGGCATCGGAGCCCATGAAGTCGTCATTGAAAGTCCCGACCACCAGGCAACCTTGTCAACCATGCCGATTGAAGCCGTTGAAGATGTTTTATGGGCCTACCGGGATCGCATCCGTGACCTCGCCGGCGATGAGCGTTTCCGCTATATCCTGGTTTTCAAAAACCAGGGGCTGGCAGCCGGAGCCACGGTTGACCACTCTCACTCCCAGATTATCGCTCTGCCGATCGTGCCCAAACGGGCTAAGGAGGAAGTTGAAGGTGCGAAAAAATTCTACGATTATAAAGAGCGTTGTGTTTTCTGTGATATTATCCAACAGGAGATCAATCAGGGCCTAAGAATGGTCAGTGAAAATCATGAATTTATCGCTATCTGCCCCTATGCCCCACGTTTCCCCTTTGAGACCTGGATCCTGCCCAAACGGCATACTCATGACTATCAGTCAAACAGTAAAAACATGATCGAAGGGCTCGCCCTGATTCTTTCCGACACCTTAAAAAGAATTAACCGAGTACTTGATACCCCGCCCTATAATTTCATTCTCCACACCGCCCCGATCAATGACCACGACACTTCCAAATACTACCACTGGCACATTGAAATTATTCCCAAACTGACACGGGTCGCCGGTTTCGAATGGGGTTCCGGCTTTTATATCAACCCGACACCACCGGAGGAATCAGCTAAGTTTCTAAGAGAAGCTAAAATATGATGGCGTCGCAAAAAGTTCCGATCTTCTGCGTCGCAGCGCTTTTTCAGACACTCGACATACTATTTGTATAGTCTCGCGCCTGAAAAACCACTACTCCTTGTATATCGAAATTTTTGCTTAGCCATCCTACAACCTTTATGAGTCTATTCGATGAATATTCTTTTTGCGGTATCTGAAGCTACTCCTTTTGCCAAAACCGGCGGCCTCGCCGATGTTGCCGGAGCTCTGCCGACCGCGTTAGCCGAACAGGGTCATCAGGTTCACCTTTTCCTGCCCCTCTACCGGGAGATTCAAGAGCAAGGGCTGGAACTTAGCGAAAGCACCACGGTTACGGTTCCTCTGGGAGCAACGTCAGTTATCGGCACCATTGAGAAGGTGCCCTCCGGGCACCCAAACCTGAGCATTTCACTGATCCGCCAGGATGATTTTTTTGATCGCCCTTTCCTCTACGGCCCGCCCGAAAAAGAGTATCCGGACAACGGCATCCGCTTTATATTCTTTTGCCGGGCCATCCTCGAAGCGGTTGCCGCTCTTGATCTAAAAATAGATATTTATCACGCCCACGACTGGCAGACGGCCCTGATTCCGGTCTATCTCAAAACCCTCTACAAAGATATGCCCCGCTATCAGGGTGGCTCTCTTTTTACGATCCACAACCTCGGCTACCAAGGCATCCAAAATAAAAAGCTGATGCCGATGACCGGGCTCGGCTGGGAGGAGTTCACTTTTGAACGTCTCGAATTTTTTGACCGCCTCAACCTCCTCAAAGGTGGCTTGGTCTATGCCGACGCCTTAAACACCGTCAGCCGGGCTTACAGCCGCGAAATCCTGCAAACGGAATTCGGCTTCGGGCTGGAACCGGTGCTCCAGCAGCGCCGGGATGATCTTTACGGCATCTTAAACGGAGTTGATTACCAGGAGTGGAACCCGGCCGATGATCCTTTTATCAGTAACCATTTCCGTCTCGGCCGCATGGCGGGAAAAAAGATCTGTAAAAAGAAGCTGACCGCAGCCTTCAACCTACCCCATGATAACCGGCTGCCGCTAATCGGCATGGTCTCCCGTCTGGTGACCCAAAAAGGCTTTGACCTGATCCTGCCGCTGCTGAAAAAAGTTAATGAATTTAAAGCTCAATTCATCTTTCTCGGCACCGGCGATCCTGAGATTGAAGAGGGCTTGACCAATTTGGCCCGTCAACACCCGGCCCAAATCGCTTTTATACGCGGTTACGACAACCGTCTGGCCCATTTGATTGAAGCTGGAGCCGACATTTTCCTGATGCCCTCACACTATGAACCCTGCGGCCTTAACCAGATGTACAGCCTGCGTTACGGAACCGTCCCCCTGGTTCGAGCGGTCGGCGGCCTGGATGACAGCATCACCTCATTCGACCGGGAAAACTTAAGCGGCAACGGTTTTAAGTTCAGCGCCTACAGCACCGCCGCTCTGGAAGAAGCCCTGAATGAGGCATTACAACTTTACCAAGAACCCCGACTCTGGAATAAACTACGCCAAAACGGCATGCGCAATGATTTCTCCTGGTCGCAAAGTGCGATTAAATACGAAGAACTCTATGAAAAAATAAAAAATGGATTCTCGGCAAAAATATGATATTCTGACCAAGATCGTGGAAATCAGCAGTTCTGCGTCACAGATCAATGAACGCCTGACGCAAACGGCCCATTATCTTTGCGTCAAAAATCTGGCCCCGACCATCGCTTTCTACCTGCTGCAGCGCCGGGGCCGGCGTCTGATTCTGCGCATAGCCGCCGATTCCGGCGGCAGCCTGCAACTGCCGGCACCGCCGTACAGCTACAAACTCCCGCTCCCAGACGACCCACTCTGCAAACCTCTGACCACCCTGATTCCTAACCCTCTTACCCCTGACACCTTGCATCCCGATGATCTTTTCAGAACCTCGCGGCCGCACGGCTGGAGCATCCCGTTGGCAGATGAAGATCAAGCCTACGGCACCATGGTTCTCCTCAACCCGACACCCTTTGCTATCGACGACGACACCATCCTTTTTCTCCAGGTTGTCTGCCGGCAAATCACACTGGCTCTGCGCTGTTCAGTCATAAAAAACCGGGCCCAGCAAAAAGTCAGGCGCCTAAAGTTTCTCCATCGTGTCGGAGCTCAGCTCAATGCCAGTGAAGATGTACAGAACGTCTTTTCACAACTCTCGGATTCGCCTCTGACCTTCTTTTCCCACTCCGCTTCGATCCTCCATATTTTTGCAGCGGATCACTCCCCGGCAAAATCAATTGACCAGGGTTTTAGTAATGAAGAACAACGTCAGCTGGTTTTCCAGGTAAGCCAAAGTCAGACCGGTCGAGCAAAGTTCCTCTCTCACGCTCTGATCATCGATAAAAACAGTTCGCTGCCGACAGCCCCAATATACCACTATTTTTTCAGTCAGTTCTGTGCCCACATCATCCTCCCTCTGCATAGCCAAAAGAGAATGGTCGGTAGCCTGGAATTTTTCCTGGCCGACAAACCTCAAAGCCGGGAGCTCCTGCCGCTGGAAAGAGAGGACTTGGAACTTCTCGAAATTTTGGCTGTCCATCTGGCTGCGACTCTGGAACGAAGCCAAACCCAGGAGCAGCTCTCGCTTGCTAACCAGGCATCACTCTTGCGAACCTTACAATTAACCCTTTCCCACCAGATGAAAAATGCACTCATGTTAGCCGACACCCCGGAAGAGACCATTCGCCTAACCCTCGGAGCATTGGCCAGCAGTAAGGGGTTTACCTGCTCGCCAGCCCTCTATCTTGGGTTTCAAGAGGATAAAAACTTCTGGCATGCTCTTTTTTACGCCACGACTCCAAGCCGGGCTCCGACTAACTCCGAGAAAGAGATTAATCCTCTCAAAAGCCTGACAAACCACCTCCTTGAGGCAAGTAATCAGGTGCCGCAGGAAATTCTTGAAGAAGTTGCAGAGCTCAAGCTGCCCAGCCTTGATACGGCTCCCATCCGCTTTCGGAAAGCCGTGGCGGGGAGAAAACCAATCATAATCCCGACTGAATTTGTCACCGCACTTCATCCCAAACTCAAAACTCTGTTACCCGGGCAAAAGATTGTCGTTATCCCCATCTCCAGCCAGGAACATCTCAAGGGTCTGATACTGGCCAATGCCGATCATATTAACGACCAGGACCTCGCCTACATCACCCTGTTTACCGATGCCGCCTCTTTAGCCCTTGACAACACCCAACTCTACCAACGTCTGCAAAATTCTCTAGCCAGTTTAAACAATGCTCAAAGCCGCCTGGCCCAAAGTGAAAAGTTGATGGCTTTAGGTGAAATGGCCACCAGCATTGCCCATGAAATAAAAAATCCGCTGGTCTCAATTGGCGGCTTTGCCCGACGACTCCACAAAAAAATTCCCGATCAGAGCCGGGAAAAATCCTACAGCCAGATCATCACCAAAGAGATCGAACGTCTTGAAGAGATCGTCAACAACGTCCTCTCTTTTTCAAAACCTGAGGCCAACATATTTGAGCCCCACTATATTAATCAACTGATTGAAGAGACTGTAACCCTCTTTTCCCGCGAGTTGAAAAGCCATAAGATCAGCCTAATAATCCAACTAACCCCAAGAATGAGGGTAATTGAATGCGACGCTAACCAGTTGAAACAGGTTCTAATCAACCTCCTCAACAATAGCATTCAGGCCATGTCCAGCACTCCTTCCACGGAGCGCCAAATCCTGATTCGGACATCCTGTTATTGCGACCTCAAGGAGCATGCAGAGAAAGCACTAGTCGAAATTGAAGACAACGGCAACGGCATCCAGAAACAGTTCATTCACGACATTTTCAACCCCTTCTTCACGACCAAACACGAAGGCACCGGCCTGGGACTGCCGATCTGTCATCGTATCATCCTCAACCATCAAGGTGACATTCGCATTCAAAATCGGGAGGGCAAAGGGGTAAAGGTTTCCATCTCTTTACCTTTCATTCATAAAGTACAACCAAGACCGACAATTTAATTAAACCATAAAGTGAGGAAAAAACATGGACACACAACCATATTCAATTCTGGTAGTCGACGACGAAGAGAATATCCGCTGGCTTTACAAAGAGGAACTTGAAGAAGAGGGCTACAACATAACAGCTGCCGCCAGTGGTGAAGAGGCTTTACAGATAGTTCCCAAGCTCAAACCGGATCTGGTCGTCATGGACATTAAGATGCCCGGCATTTCCGGAGTCGACACGCTCATTAAAATCAAGGAGATGGACAAAAATATCCCGGTCATTCTCTGCTCCGCCTACGGCGACTACAAGCAAGACTTTACCACCTGGGCCTCGGATGCCTACGTCGTCAAAGCGGCCAGCCTGGATGAGTTGAAAAAAGCGATCCGAGAGGTTCTTGAGAAACGTTATCCGAAAAAATAGTACTAAAATAGGTTTGACAGCTAGATTATTTTTTAGTAGTAGGCACCATGTATGCTCCGGGGGATTAGCTCAGTTGGGAGAGCGCAGCGTTCGCAACGCTGAGGCCGAGGGTTCGAATCCCTTATCCTCCACCATTTACCGAGCCATAAGAACAGAAACAACAAAAAGCCCCCAATTCATTAAAATGACTTGGGGGCTTTTTGTTGTTTGAAAAGTCTGAATCAGGATTCGGTCACCTGCTCCAGAGTTTTAATGTTAACCCGCAGTTTTTCGAGTTTAAGGCTAAGTTCCCGATGTTTGCCTTGCTCTTTTTCAATAATCTCCGGCGGCGCTTTAGCGAGGAATTTTTGGTTATTCAACTTGTTGCTGACCCCGCTAAACTCTTTTTCGGTTTTTTTCAACTCCTTGGCCAGACGCGCTCCTTCCTGAGCAAAATCAACTAATCCGGCCAAGGGCACGAAAATCTCCAGGCCGGCGGCCAGACCGGCGGCGGACTGCGGCGGCCGCGGAGCATCTTTGGCAATTGTCAAAGATGTGAGCCGCGCCAGATTGGCAATGCAGTCCGAACTATTATTAAGAACTTTGATCGCATCCTCATCCGTCCCGCTAATGACTGCTGCCAAACGCTGTCCCGGAGAGAGATTCATCTCTCCCCGAATATTACGAATCGCCGTAATCACTGCCATGACCTGCGCCATATTTTGACCAGCTGAAACATCATCAAACTCCGCCGTGACTTTCGGGAACGTGGTCTGCATAATACTTTCCGGCGCACCTGCAACCTGAGGCAGAGTTTGCCAGATCTCTTCGCAGACAAAGGGCATAATCGGATGGAGAAGCCGGACGATTTGATCCAGAGTCCGGAAGAGAACCGCTTGCGCCGTTTTTCTCCGGCTTGCATCTTCACTTTGAAAAAGATCGGGTTTGGCAAGCTCCAGATACCAATCACAGAATTCATGCCAGGTAAACTGATAGAGCGCCTGGGCGGCATCGTTAAAACGGTACTCGTCAAAAGCTGTCGTCACTTCGCCGATCGTCTGGTTGAGGCGGTGACTGATCCAGCGCTCGGCCAGGGAGAGATTACTCTTTTCGATGACCGTATCGGGAGAGAAATCTTCCAGGTTCATCAGTGTAAAACGGGCCGCATTCCAGAGTTTGTTGACAAAATTCCGGTAACCGCTGATCCGAGACTCGGAGAGGCTGACATCACGACCCTGAGCCGCAAAAGCCGCCAGCGTAAAACGTAAGGCATCAGCGCCGTACTTATCAATAATAATCAGAGGATCAATCACATTACCACGAGATTTACTCATCTTATGGCCATGTTCATCTCGAACCAGGGCATGAATGTAGACATCCTTGAAAGGAACTTCATCCATACATTTAAGCCCCATCATCATCATCCGGGCAACCCAGAAAAAGAGGATATCAAAACCGGTTACCAGAACCGAGGTCGGATAGTACTTTTTCAAGGTAGCGGTCGATTCGGGCCAGCCCATCGTTGAAAAGGGCCAGAGTCCTGATGAGAACCAGGTATCGAGAACATCGGTCTCCTGACGCAGATTCGGGCTCGAACACTCCGGACAACAATCGGGGTCCTCACGGGCAACAATCATCTTGCCGCAGGCATCACAATACCAGGCCGGAATCCGATGGCCCCACCAGATCTGGCGCGAGATACACCAATCACGAATATTCTCCATCCAGTTAAAATAGGTCTTCTCCCAATTTTTCGGGATAATCCGGGTCTTGCCCTCTCTCACCGCATCAAGCGCCCGATCCGCCATCGGCTTAATCTTGACAAACCACTGATTTGAAAGGTAGGGCTCAATAATCGTCCGGCAACGGTAACAGTGGCCAACATTATGTTGATAATCTTTGGTCGCCGGCAGCAATCCCAAATCTTGCAGATCAGCAACCACCCGTTCGCGACACTCCTCTCGGGTCAGGCCGGCATAGAGACCGGCATTTTCATTCATAGACCCTTTTTCATCCATAACCTTGATTATTTCGAGGTTATGGCGCAAACCGACTTCAAAGTCATTGGCGTCATGGGCCGGGGTTATCTTGACCGCCCCGGAACCGAACTCACGATCAACATAGTCGTCCGCAATAATCGGTATCCGCCGATTCATCAGCGGCAGCATAACCTCTTTACCAATCAGCTGACGGTAACGTTCATCTTCACCATTAACCGCGACCGCGGTATCACCGAGCATGGTTTCAGGTCTAGTCGTCGAAACGATAATCGAGCCGCCGCCATCGGTCAGCGGATACTCAAGATCCCAAAGTTTACCGTTATCATGTTCCTCAAATTCAACTTCCAGGTCGGAGAGGGCTGTATGACAGCGAGGACACCAGTTGATAATATAATCACCCTGATAAATCAGCCCCTCTTCATAGAGGGTAACAAAGACTTCGCGCACCGCCTTGGAGAGGCCCTCATCCATCGTAAAACGTTCCCGACGCCAGTCACAGGATGAGCCGAGACGTTTTAGCTGGTTGATAATCGTGCCGCCCGACTCTTCACGCCATTGCCAAACTCTTTCAATAAACTTTTCCCGACCGATATCATGGCGTCCAAGTCCCTCGGCCGCCAATTGGCGCTCGACCACATTTTGCGTCGCGATACCTGCATGATCAGTACCCGGCATCCACAAGACATTGCGGCCCTGCTGGCGCTGGTAACGAGCTAAAATATCTTGAATAATATTATTTAAAGCGTGCCCCATATGCAGCGAACCGGTGACATTGGGAGGCGGAATAACCATCGAAAAAGGTTCACCATCGGCTGCCGGATCGGCCTCAAAACAGTGGCTCTCTTCCCAGAATTTATACCATTTGTCTTCAATCTTAAGAGGATCATAATTTTTATCCAGTTGTCGGGGTTGATTTTTAGAGTTTTCGGTCATGCTTAATGTTTCCTTGTTAAAGTTATTTGTCAGAAATTTCCTGGTCTTCTTCGCTCTCCAATTTCTCTTCGAGGCGAGCGATTTCGGCTTTAATAACCTTTTCGGCCAGCGGCGGAATTACCTCCCGGGCAACCTGATCAACAATTGTCGGGGCCAGATCACCGATCGCTTTGATCATCTTGTCCATACTCGCATAAGTGGTTTGCAGAAGCTGTTTACTCCACTCCTGAGTCATGCTCTCAATCTGCCGGGAAAAATCGGGAGAGATCGGTTCGGCACAAACTTCCGGTTCCCCCGATTCCAACGTTAATGGATGAGCTGCGTGGAGGACTTGGGCCGCAAGTTCAGGTTCAGGTTCCGACTTAGGTTCGAGCTCAACACTGGCCGCAAGATCCTCTTCATCAACCAGGTAGTCATCCGGCAGCTCAATCTCGGCACCCGGAGATTCAGCCGTAAAAACCGCCTCGGAAACGACTGCTTCCACCAAGTTCTCGGTCGGTTCCGAGATATGGGTTTGGATCGACGGCTCTTCGGAATCAACAATTACTTCAGAAGGAAGCATCTCGGCAAACTCAACCTCTTCATCTTGACCAGTTTCCTCTTTTTCAGATTTATCAGCCTCAACATCAGCCAAACTCCCCGCAGCAACATCTTCTTCGATCGAGATTTCTCCTAAAAGATCATCGATATCACCTAACTCCTCTTCGCCAAAATCATTTTCCCCTTTAAGCTCCGGGGTTGACGAAGAAACAGCTTCTCCCGTCAAGGGCTCAACCACCTCATCTTCCGGAGTCAAACCGGCACTTTTGAGCTCGGCTAAAACCGGGTCGTCAGTTTCAGGCCTCTCGGGCATCTCGATCTCCGTAAAATCATCGTCGGCAAGTAGAGCATCACTGTCCCCGTCAACCAACTCTGATAAATTTTCTTCGGCCTCGCTCTCAAGCCCGGGTTCCGGCTCGGGCTTGGGCTCAGCCTCTACACCACTTTCGGCGACTGCATCAGAGGCGACCTCTGCAGGCTCAGCAAAAGCTGACTCAAGGTCATCCAGAGTATCGCCAAAATCTTCAAGTTCAAACTCATCCGCAAGCGCCCCTTCAGGTTCCGGGATAACGGCTCCTGCTTGGTCGGAATCAACCTCCAGAGAAACTTCAGAAGTCTCACCTGCAGAAAGTTCAGGAAGTTCATCAAGCGGTAGACCTTCTTCAATAATATCAGTGAGTTCAACTGTTTCAAGCAGAGCCGGTTGCGGTTTATCCATCTCTTCTTCCCCTTCTTTCTCTAGCGGTGCAGTTCTCTTTTTTATCTCCAGTCCGGCAACCTGCTGGAGTTTTTCAGACAACTCATCTTCGCCAAAAGGCAACTGTAAAATATTTTCCGGAGAAAAACCGGATCCGACATCAGCCTGAGTCTCGGCAAAAGGCTCAAAGATTCCGACAATCGGAATTTGCGGGCTTTCACTGCGCAAATTCCCAAGCAGCGTGGAACTCTCCGCCAAAGTCGGAAATTCAGCCTCAAAAAGCAGAGCATCAGGCTTTAATTCAGTTACCAATGCCTGCAACTGAGCCGCATCAAGCGCAATTTTACAATCCACCAAACCACGCTTAAGCGCCGTCTCGATAAAGGCCGCAAGCGGCTGTTTGTTGCAGGCTATAACAATTTTCGCCATCGCGTCACAAATCTCCAGACAATTAAATCATTCGCTGTAGTTCCTTTAATACAAGAGCTCTTTTATTGCAACCGGTTCGCAAACCTCCGAAACCGGTTGCAATAAGCTTAATTAACGGGAACCGCACTCAAACCGGCTCTCCAGTTTTGCCGAGGATTGTCATAAAGCAGAAAAGCGGTTACCGGCTGATCTGATTCAAACACCATGGTTCCATCTACACATACAAAATCATAGCCAAACAACTCGTAGAGAGCATAGTTTCCGCTGCCGTTTCTCGATATCTGTCTGGTGGCTGTAAGCGTATGGGTGCCGCCAATATTATAATATTTAAGAGTAATGTTTGCAACACTACTGTTAGGGTTGCATATCATAACAGTAGAGTTCCAATCCCGGTTGGAAGCGATCTGGGAAAAGAGAAATTTCCGGTGCAGGCTGTCTTTCAGATCCATATCATACATGTTTGAATCATCAGGGTCTCCGACCAGGGCCAGACCTTTAAGCGGGGCGGTTGAAGAGATCTTGGCCCAGCCCTCAGAACCGCTGGCCGCGACCACGACAAGTCCCTGCCCATAAGCGGCGAGACTATCTTGTTTACTGCCTAAAGGGCTGCCATTGGCAGCATAGTATTCGACCTTAAAACTATTGCCACTGTTATTGTAATTCGCCAGAGCCAAACCGGTCCAGCGATTGCCATTCGTGGAAAAATAGGGAACATAACTGAAATTAGTATAAGCTGGCTCATACGCCATCCACCCGGAGATAGTACTCTCCATAGCAGAAACTATGCGACATGCTCCGTTATTTTGATCCGCCCCAAAAACATGAATGGCAATAAGACGAAGAGTACCGCTGGCATCAGACATAAAAACGGGGGAACCGCTCTGCCCACCGGAGGCATCAACCATATGGAGAAGAATCCGGTCATCTTTACCTTCATAACCAACTACTCTATCGTAATCATACCACATATCATAGCTGTTGGTTTCATTCTGCACCACACCAGGATAACCGGCAAGATGAACTGTAGAGCCGACCGCAGGCCGAACATCATATTCAACCGGCATGAAAGTTGATCCTACCCCCGGAAAACTTTGACCAAGTTTAACCACACCGTAATCGTATTCCCATTCACCTTCATTGCTCAGATAAATAGAATTACCCTCAAGAATTAAGCCACTAACCGTTCCGAATTCTTCATAAATACTCCCTCCCTGATAATCCTGGTGCTGAGCCGGAGTCACCTTAATCGAAGTACTCCCCACATTGAGCTTCTGATCCCAAAGATTGTGGCCGCATGTAAGTAGACAATAGGGAGAAATCAAAATTCCAGACCCTCTATAACTTTCACCGTTTACCATAAAATCAAGATAACAGATAGTTTTCCAAGGATACCTGTCAATGTAATAATCACTATTAACCCTAACCCGATCATCAGTAGCGTGAACGGATTCACGCAATGGTGTAGGAGGCATCACAGAATACTTTTCGCTACTAGAGTTTGAAGATAAAACCTCACCACCAATAACACAGCTCCGTTCCTCTGGCATTGCCCCGAGTCTCGAAAAAGCAGAAGCATTATACACTGGTTGTTTGACCTTGGGGGGCGTAAGCGGTGCTTGGCGAATTGTCATCGTGCTTGGTATATCAACCGCCTGACGCTCCCACAATTTTGAACCATTAAGCAACCTCTGAGCCTCGTCAGCACTCAATAATCGGGCCTCCGGTTTAATCATCTCAATCGCCAACCGGGTCTCTCCCGCCGCCGTAAAGAACTCATACTCTTTCCATTTATAGAAGGTATTCTCAATCACCTGACAAACCAGATGTTCCGCCGATTCAGAATCGATACCAATAGGACAATCAATAACCGGCATCGACTCTATAACGACCGATTTTTCCGCTAAATGATCATCCAGCTCCGACCATTTAACAACCTCTCGGGGCCCGGCAAGAAGCGCTGATTGTAAAGAAATTATTATAATCAGACTTAAGACTGCACGAAAACAATACTTGACTCTTAGCGACATGACTTTTACTCCTAATAGTAGTTTATTGATTCTCCGCTGAATCGCCATATTTCTCCCGGTACTCTTTTAACTTATTTCTCAAGGTTCTGATACTGATACCGAGCTGGGCGGCAGCATGCGTGCGATTTGAATCGACTGCCCGCAAAGTTTTGTAGATCATATAGCGCTCAACCTCCGCCAGCGTGGTGCGCGCCGGTAAAGGGAGACTTTCAAGTGGGTCACCAACAGGTGCCGCCACCTGACCAAGGCCCGAAGCTGCTTCAGGGGAAAGCGGCGGCAGCGTCTCGGGATCCGGCATTTTTTCGGGATCGATAAAAAAATCTTTAAGTTCGAGGCGGGGGCCATCCGCCAAAACGACGGCCCGTTCAACCATATTCTCTAACTCACGCACATTGCCGGGATAGTTGTGACTTAAAAGAAAACGCCGCGCCGACTCTGATAAGCCCTGAAAAGAGCGCTTATTGAGTTGACTGTATTGCGTGATAAAGCGTTCCAGCAAAAGCTCTATATCCTGAGGACGGTCGCGCAATGGCGGAATGTTTAAAGGGATAACATTGAGACGGAAATAGAGATCCTGACGAAATTTACCGGCCTCAACCTCCGCTTCCAGATCCCGATTGGTGGTCGCAATAATCCGCACATCGACCGCTACCGGCTGGCGTCCGCCGAGCCGATCGACCTCTCCCTCCTGGATGACCCGCAAGAGTTTACTCTGTAAAGAGTAAGCCATTTCGCCGAGTTCATCAAGCAGCAGGGTGCCCCCATCGGCCTGTTCAAACTTGCCGATTTTACGCTGTAAAGCTCCGGTAAATGCCCCCTTTTCAAAGCCAAAGAGCTCACTTTCGAGAAGATTTTCGGGCAAGGCCGCACAATTGATGGCAACAAAAGGCTTTGCCGCCCGCGGACTATGACGCCGGAGAAAGCGGGCCAGAAGCTCTTTGCCGGTGCCACTTTCACCCTGAATCAAAACCGTCGCCCGGGAGGCGGCGGCCTTTTGTGCGAGACGCATCATTCTAACCATGCGCGGATCGCGAAAAAGCATCTCCCCCAAAGCCTTTCGCTCAGAATCCTCTTTGCCGGAAGCCTCTTTCTCAGAGGAGAGAGCCCGGCTGGTAACAAGCTCGACAACTTTTGCCGAGAGCTCTTCCAGCGAGAAACTTTTTTTCAAAAGATAGTCGACCGCTCCGGCACGAATCGCACTGACGGCACCATCAACCGTCGGCCGGGCGACAACCGGCAAAATCGCCAATTCGGGATAGGTGCGACGTAAATAGAGCATCAGACTGCCGCTCTGAAAATCGCAATCCAGCTCTCCCAGCAACAGATCCGGCGGAGCTGGAACCGCCAAAACCCGGTCGACATCAACCGGCAGCGGGGTTGCAATCACCTGCAGACCGGCCTCCACAAGGAGTTGCGAAAGAGCGCTCGTAAATTGCGCATCACTATCCCAGAGAACTATTTTAATGAGCGATTCTCCTGCTGCCATCTGAAATCTTTCACCGCAGTCCGGGCCGAAACGGTCCAGGGACTCTCTTGATAATCCTGCTGCAAACGAGACAAAAGCTGATCTACCTTCACCTCTTGATTAAGACCGATTTGACAGCGCAACTGCCAATAGAACAATTCGGCCAGTTCTTGAGACGGAGCCAGAAGGCACAATTTTGCAAACCAGGCCCCGGCTGCGTCATATTTTTCTTCCTCATACAACATCCGAGCCAGCCGGTAACCAAGCAGCAAACGTTGACTGACTTCAATTTTTGGCGGATGGATAAAGGATAACCTGACACCCCGACGCAAAGCGGACAAAGCCAGGCTCTCATCGCCATCCAACAGTAACAGATCCGCTTCTAAGACAGCCATTTCAACCCGCTCTTCAAGTGCTGACTCCGCCACCTCCGCATCAACTATTTCAAGTAGTTCCAGGGCTTCGCGAACCAGACCCCGGGATTTAAGCAAACGCACTTTAAGCAACAACATCCGCGCCCGCCAGTCAGTCGGCATATCTTTAAGCTTGAGTTGAGCAAGAAATCCCTCAGCCTCTTCAAAACGCTCAAGCCCAAGCAGAAGATCACCTATCCCCCAGTTGATGGTCAATTTTTGCACAGCCGTCGGTTTCAGTTTTGCAACTTCCTGATAAACCTGCAAAGCTCCTTTTTCAAAACCCTCTCTATGCAGAGCCTCTCCCACCCACAAAAAGGGGTAAACAGCACCGGGTCGAGAGAGAAAATCATCACTATACTCATGCTGTAAAGTAACAATAGTTGCGTAATTTCCCGCATTATAAAGTTCTTCGATCTCGGCAAAAATTGCTTTTTTCAAACTCGTAAAAGCAGCATCCCTTAGACCCGGCTCAAGTTGCCGAACCAACATGGAGCCCAACACCTGACGGGCTTTTTTATATTGACCCTGACGCAAATAGAGCTGACCGAGATCAAGCCGGGCAATATCGGTAAAAGGACTCTCGGGATGATGTTCGATCAGGTAACGGTAAGCCGCCTCACTATCAAGAAACGGTGTATACTCTTTACTAATCTCTTCAAGTTTGTGTCGGGTTTCGGGATCTTCTCCAAGGATAGCCATCTTCAGACGAGAAACGATATCGCCCTCGCTACCGGGAAACTCTTTTACCACCGTCGTAAACATCAGCATCGCTTCCGGCAGTTTTTTTTCAAGTACCAGAATTTCACCGATCTTGGCCAGGGCCTGAGGAGTATTTTCATTATCAGGAAAGAGGTTGCGCATCATCAGAAAATACTCTTTTGCCTCGACATAACGCTGCAACCGATGATAGGCACTGCCCAAAAGATAGAGCGAAAGCGGATCACGTTGTAAAAAATCGGGGTCTTTTTCAAGGCCGATCCGGTACTCGGTCAAGGCTTGACGAGCTTTCCCGAGATAGGTCAGGGCATTGGCCCGATAGTAGTGAGCATAAACCGAAAAACCACCTTCCGGTTGACGCTCAAGCAAACTCGAAAAATCAGCGTAAGCATCATCATAACGCTGCAGAGAAAAATTGAGCCGAGCCAGGGCAAAGTTGGCGGCGGGCGCAAAAAGACTTTTCGGGTAACGTATCAACAGAGCCTTATAGATACCGGCCGCCTCATAAAAAAACTCCATCTTTTCATAGAGACGAGCCACCTGTAACAAGGCCCAGGGAGCTTCAAGATGCTCTTCATGAGTCCGTATCGCAACCAGAAATTCATCAATCATAGCAGCCATGCGGTCACGCTTGCCACTATCAACAATGGCACCTTGAGCCCGGGCATCAAAACGCCGAAAACGAGACGGAATATTTAGTGAAGAGTCGGGAAAAGCCTCAATCAATTGACTGAAAAACTCCTCCGCCGCAACATAGTCCTCCTCCTGATAGGCTTTTAAAGCCTGATCGAACAACTCCTGGCCGGGTATCGGGGCAATCTTTGTCACCACCGCCTCTGGTTCTACTTCTGATTCCGGCTTTGCTTCAGGTTCTGCTTCTATATCTGATTCTGCTTCGGCCTCGGGTTTTGCTTCTGATTCGGGTTCAGATCCAGGTTCTACTTTTGGTTCTACCTCGGAAACCGGACTTTCAGTCAGCGATATCGGCGGCGACTCTTTTTCCTGATCAACCACCGGTTCTATTGGCGAAGCTACCGGCTCACTTTCAGATTTATCTGCCGAGACTACGGCCGGAGGTTCGGCAACCGCTTCCGTCACGACTGGTAAGGGTTCAGGTTCTATAGGTTTAGGGGGCACCGGAAGCTCAGGCCGGGGTTCAGAAGGGAGAGGAGAAGGAACTTTTTTCACCGGCTCCCTCGCCCTGATATCAACCACACACATCGCAGGTGTTTCAAAAAGAGAGACGTTGAAACTATAATTGTCGATCTTGAGATAAATGGCTATTTCAAGATATTGTTCTTTCTTGCTGACATTAACCCCTTTGACCAGAGGATCATCAAGCACTTTGATCGGTTGCGCCCCGAAGTTATGGAATTCAAAAAGTTTAATCAGCAATTTACGGTTTTCATGATCCTCTTCGGTCTCATAGTAACCGCCCTGATTAAGGCGCATGACGACCCGGCTTTTAGCCCCCTTTTTATCACTTCTAAGCTGAATTTTAAGGAGATTTTTTTGATTACGTTCAATCGCCGAAGCCGCCTCAACGCCGACCAGTGTCAGTCCGACCATAAGCAACAACAAAAGGCAAACGATATGCCCCGGACGCAATTGAAAAATATTTTTTTTCCGCCCAGTCAAGAGTTCTCCTCCTCAAGCTGATTGCGCCGAATTTTTTCAATCAACGTCGTCCGGTTTATCTGCAACAGGCGGGCGGCCTGCTCTTTAACTCCATGCGTACGCTCTAAGGCTTTGGCAATTAGCTCCTTTTCGAGACGAGTCACTTCTGATTTCAAAGAGAGGCCGGCGGCCGGTAAAGTAACAGTGGCCGCTGCGGCCAAAGATTCGTCATGGTCAGGTTTTCCGTTTTCGGACGAAAAAAATTTCTCCGACAGATCAAGCGGCATAATCCAGCCGCCCGGTTTCATCACCGCTGCCCGCTCGATCACATTTTCCAGCTCTCTAACATTGCCCGGCCAGTGATAATTTTCCAAGAGCCATAAGGTTTCAGGTGTAATACCTGCAACCTGTTCACTGTTCTCAAAGTTTAAGTTAAAACGACGCAGGAAAAATTCAGCCAAACCACCAATATCACCCGGTCTCTCCCGCAAAGGAGGCAGGGTTACGGGAACCACATTGAGACGATAATAGAGATCCTCACGAAATCGTTCACTGACAATATCTTTTTCGAGGTCGCGATTAGTAGCTGAGATGATACGGACATTAACCTTTTTGGGTTCCTGGCGCCAACCTAAAGGCTCAATCGTCTTCTCCTGCAACAGACGTAGAATTTTAACCTGCAAAAGAGGCTCCATATCTCCGATCTCATCGAGAAAAATGGTACCGCCATCGGCCATCTCAACCCGCCCGACACGATCATTAAGAGCCCCGGTAAAAGCCCCTTTGACATAACCGAAAAGTTCCGACTCAAGCAGATCCCGCGGAATGGCCCCGCAATTAACCGGCACAAAAGGGTTCCGGCAACGCCGTCCCAACTCATGCAGGGCCCGGGCCGCCAACTCTTTTCCGGTTCCACTCTCACCCCGAATCAAGACACTGCTGTCGGCCGGTGCGACCTTAAGTAGCTGCCGATAGACCTCCTTCATGGGTTCAGAGGCCCCGATAAAACCGCAAAACCCCTCTTCAAACAAAATTTCATCTGTCGGCAGAGTCTTGTCGGATGCCGTTGCAAAACGAGCCCCGCTTAAGCATTGCTCAATCACGCGATTGGTTTCAACTTTGCGCAAAGGGGCAAAGAGATAATTATCAGCCCCACCCTTAAGAGCCCGGCGCACTGCGGCCAGAGCTTCACGACGACAGATTGCAATCACCGGAAAGCCCTCTAAACCGGCCTCTTTCAAAACCTGTAAAGAGTTCGGCCAGGAGGCATCACCATCTTCTCGACAATCAACCAAAGCAAAGGCAAGAGCAAGACCATTATCAAGAGACGCCGCCACCTCAAGATGAGGAAAAACCTGAAGATCAACCTCGGCCGGCAGAGCTTTGACAAGATCCGAAGATAACTTTTCACTCTCAGTCAAGAGCAGACAGGAAGATGACATAAAAACCTAAGTAAAGCAATCAGGTGTAGTGTGAAGATATCAAGTAACTATTCAGCGTAATGTAGTCCTCAAACGATCTCGATGCGGGGACATTGCTCCAGGCGGCGGCAAAGCCGCTTGCCGATCTGAGCTGTGTCCCCCTCGAAGCCGGGCGAAGCCAATGTTCGCACCATTTGTAGTGGCTTTAAGGTGATTATGCTGAATAGTTACGATATTAATAACTCAAAAATGGAAAAAAAACAAGTAGATGAAGCAATCAAAAAATCCCGGCTACTTCGGTTTGGCAAAACGGACAGCGTTTATCGGAAATTTTATTATTAACCACTTTAAAACCATAACGTTCAATCAGGACTTGACCACAATGATGACAATCGGTATTCTCCCCGCCGACGCCGGGACGATTGCCTTCAAAAACGTAGTGCAAACCGGCGGCAAGACCGATATCACGAGCTTTTTTGAGGGTCTCGGGCGGCGTCGGCGGCACCCCGGTTAAACGGTAGGTCGGGAAAAAACCGGTAACATGCCAGGGAATCGCTGGCGATACGGAGACCAGGAAACGGGCCAGCTCTTTAAGTTCCGATTCATTATCATTATAACCGGGGATTAACAGCGTGGTCACTTCAAGCCAAATCCCATGGGCGACAAAATCACTGATGGTCTCAAGTACCGGGGTCATACCGGCGGCCCCGCAGATTCGCCGGTAAAAACTATCAGACCAGGCTTTGAGATCAATATTAGCCCCTTGAATCAGAGGCCGCAAACGACGTCGGGCGGCGGCAGTAAGATAACCATTACTGACCATCAGATTGAGTAACCCCTGATCCCTCGCTAAAGCCGCAGTCTCGGTCATGAGCTCGAAATAGACGGTCGGCTCAGTGTAAGTATAAGCTATTGATCGACAACCGCTAGTCAAGGCTTCCCGAACCAGTTCCGCCGGTTGCAGTCGGCGTCCGGCCAGAGGTTCCCCGGCACTCGGCATTTGTGAAATCTCATGATTCTGGCAGTGTCGACAACGAAAGTTACAGCCGGGTGCGGCCAAAGAGTAACTTTTGGATCCGGGATAGATATGGTAAAAAGGCTTCTTCTCAATCGGATCGACATGCGTGGCAACCACGAGATCAGCCACCAGCGTATAAAGGGTACCCTCCAGGTTCTGCCGCACCCTGCAGATTCCGGTCTGCCCCGGCCGTAAGCGACAAAGATGCGCACAAAGATCGCAACGCACCCGATTTTCCGGTAACTTGGTATAAAGTTCCGCTTCCCGCATCATTAACCTCATTTTCAAAAAAACCGTAACTTTTTACGACGCCGGCAAATTTTTATTGCATTTTTAGCGCAGGTTGGGTATTTCATCTTTTTTCGCTTTTTTCTCAAACTCACGCCTACAATATCATTTAAAAAGGAAAGAATTTATGGCTACTATCAAACAGGCTCTGATAAGCGTCTCCGATAAAACGGGCATCGTTGACTTTTCACGGCAACTGATCGCTTTGGGGGTGCGCATCCTCTCCACCGGCGGCACGGCCAAACTTTTGCGTGACAGCGGCCTGGAAGTGATGGAAGTTTCCGACTACACCGGTTTTCCCGAGATGCTTGACGGACGGGTCAAAACCCTGCATCCGAAAATCCATGGCGGTCTTTTAGGCCGCCGCGACCTGCCGGAACATGTCGCCAAAATGGCTGAGCACAACATCGAACCGATCGACATGGTGGTCGTCAACCTCTACCCTTTTGCTGAAACCATCGCCAAACCTGATTGTGCTTTTGCCGACGCCATTGAAAATATTGATATCGGCGGCCCCACCATGTTACGTTCAGCCGCCAAAAATTATGGCGCGGTCACGGTTATCATCGACCCTGACGATTATGCCCCGATTCTGGCTGAAATGCAAGCTCACAATGGGGCCGTCGGCCCGGAAAGCAATTTTTCTCTGGCCAAAAAAGTTTTTCAGTCAACGGCTTCTTACGATGCCGCCATTGCCAACTATCTGGGCCGTTTCCCGCGTCCGGATGCCCACCCTCTGGAACAATATTTTCTCCCCGAAACTTTCACCTGGCAGGGAGCCAAGGCCCAGGATCTGCGCTATGGTGAAAATCCCAACCAGCGGGCCGCTTTCTATAAAGATGAACAAATTGATGAACCTTGTATCAGCAATGCCAAACAGCTCCAAGGCAAAGAGCTCTCCTTTAATAATATCTTAGACAGTAATGCTGCTTTCGAACTGGTTAAAGAGTTTACCGAACCGACCGCCGTCTTCATCAAGCACACCAACCCCTGTGGGGCCGCAACCTCAACTTCGGCGACGATGGCTGAAATTGTCCAGCGTGCCCGAGCCTGCGATCCGATTTCGGCTTTCGGCGGCATCGTCGCCCTAAACCGTGAAGTCGATAAAGAGAGTGCTGCGATCTTAGCGGAAACCTTTCTTGAAGCGATCATCGCTCCGGGTTTCAGCGCGGCCGCTTTAGAGATTCTGGCAACCAAAACAGCTTTGCGCCTGCTCGAAGCACCGCTCCTTAAAGAGTTTCAGCCCAGCGGCTTGGAACTGAAAAAAGTTGTCGGTGGTTTTCTTTTGCAGGAACGAGACCTCAAAGAAGCCCCGAGTGACAAATGGCTGACCGTCAGCGAGCGTGAACCTTCAGCCGAAGAGTTTGCAACCTTGCAGTTTTCCTGGAAAATCTGCAAACATGTTAAATCCAACGCCATCGTTCTGGCCGCCGACAACCGTTTGGTCGGAGTCGGAGCCGGACAGATGAGCCGCATTGACTCAGTTAATATTTCGGTCATGAAAGCCCAGGTGCCGACTGCGGGCTCGGTTCTCGCCTCCGATGCCTTCTTCCCCTTTCGCGACGGTATTGATGCCGCAGCCAAAGCCGGAGTAACCGCAATCATCCAGCCCGGCGGTTCCAACCGTGATGACGAAGCCATAGCGGCAGCCAACGAACACAATATGGTTATGATATTCACCGGCAATCGCCACTTCAAACATTGATGGCGTCGTAAAAAAGTTCCGATATCCTGCGCTGTCGTGCTTTTCCAGACACTCGACATACTGTCTGTATAGTCTCGCGCCCGGAAAAGCACAACAGCTTGTCTATCGAAATTTTTACTTAGCCATCCCACGACTGTTTACGCCCCACAGGAAGTGCCCTTGGGATGCAGTGTATCAACAAAAGCCAAAAAAATAACTTTTACATTTTTGAGTGCGAGAAAAAATCCACTCAGCCACAAGGCGGGGACTGGGTTTTACGGGGGTACCGGTTATCAATAACTCGCGTAGTGTCAAACCATAAACAAACCAAGGGTTACCCGCAGCCTGTCCCCATGCGAAGCAGGGCGACAGCAAAATAACAAACTGCCATTTTTGGCTTAGGAGTAACAAATGAAAATTTTAGTGGTCGGCGGCGGCGGCCGTGAGCATGCGTTAGTCTGGAAACTTTCCCAGAGCAACAAAGTCGAACAGATCTTCTGCGCTCCGGGTAATGCCGGAATCGCTTCTTTAGCAACCTGCGTCCCGATTGATGCCGATGATATTGAACGATTGCTGGAATTTGCCCGCAACGAGACGATTGATCTGACGATTGTTGGTCCCGAAGACTCTCTGGTCGCCGGGATTGTCGACGCCTTTGAAGCGGCTGAATTAAAGATTTTCGGGCCCAACCGAGCCGCAGCCGAACTTGAAGGCAGCAAAACCTTCTGCAAAAACCTGATGAAAAAATATGAGATCCCGACCGGCGATTTCGCCTCCTTTGACAATCTCGATGATGCCATTGAATACGTCTACAAAAAAGGCGCACCGATTGTTGTCAAAGCCAATGGTTTAGCCGCCGGCAAAGGCGTCGTTGTCGCCCAAACCGTCGAAGAGGCTGAGGATGCTATCAACAAGATCATGCGGCGACGGGCCTATGGTGAAGCCGGCAAAGAGATAATTATTGAGGAGTTTCTTGAAGGTGAAGAGGCCTCCTTTCTCGTTTTTACCGATGGCGACATCGTCGTCCCCATGGTCACCTCGCAAGACCACAAACCGGTTTTCGATGATGATAAAGGGCCCAATACCGGCGGCATGGGAGCCTACTCTCCGGCCCCGGTGATCTCCGAGGGCCTATTTCGCCGAATCATGAATGACATCATGATCCCGACCGTCAAAGCCATGGCCGCGGAAGGTTGCAAATTTCGCGGCATCCTCTACGCCGGTTTGATGATCAAGGACGGCATTCCCAAGGTGTTAGAGTTTAACGCCCGCTTCGGTGACCCGGAGACTCAGCCTATTCTTATGCGTTTAAAGAGTGATCTTCTGCCCATCATTGAAGCCTGCATCTCCGGCCATCTAGCCAAAACCATCGTCGAATGGGATGAAAGACCGGCCGTCTGTGTCGCCATGGCTTCCGGCGGCTACCCTAATAAATATGAAAACGGCAAGGTTATTTCCGGCTTAAATCTTGCCGGCAGACTCAAAGATGTAATGGTCTTTCATGCCGGAACAGCCAAAAATGAAGATGATAAAATCATCACCAACGGCGGCCGGGTCTTAGGAGTTACGGCACTTGGTGAGGGCATCCCCAAAGCCATCGAAAAAGCCTACCATGCAGTTTCAAAAATAAGCTGGGAGGGGGCTCACTTTCGCACCGATATCGGTAAAAAAGCCCTCAAAAGAATTTAACAGGAGTTAAAATATGCCGGAAAGTATCGATATTCTCATTCTTATGGGCAGTGACTCTGACTGGGAAGTTATGAGTGAAGCGGCAATTATGCTTGAGCGCTTCGGGATTCTCTTTGAGGCCCGCGTCTCTTCCGCCCATCGCACCCCGGAGCGCACCCTGCGTATCGTCAGAGAGGCCGAAAAAAAAGGCTGCAAGGTAATCATCGCCGGGGCCGGAGCCGCCGCCCATCTGGCCGGGGTCGTTGCCGGTCATACACTGCTCCCGGTCATCGGGATTCCGCTTAACGCCACCTCGCTGCAAGGTATTGATGCCTTGTTGGCAACAGTCCAAATGCCGGCCGGAGTCCCGGTTGCAAGCATGGCCATCGGCAAAGCCGGAGCCACCAATGCGGCCATTTTCGCCCTGCAAATTCTGGCCTCCAACAACCCTGCAATCGCCCAACAACTTATTGATTACCGTCAAAAGATGGCTCAAGGAGTCGAAAGCAAGGATGAACGTCTTCAGGAACGCCGCGCCGCTAATAAATGATAACTCTTAACTACCCTTTTCCGGAATCCAGCCATGCGGAAAACATTAAACTGGTTGATTCAATCTGTCGATCCGGGGGAGTTATTGTCTACCCGACGGAGACCTTTTATGCGATTGGTGGTAATGCCCTTGACATAGATCTTGGAGAACGGCTTTCCGCAATAAAAAAACGTCACCCGGATAAACCTTTTCCGACCCTTATCGGCAGCCGTCAAGCTCTGGAAAAACTGGTTCAGAGTTGGCCGCAAACGGCCCGGCTCCTGGCCCAAAAGTACTGGCCGGGAGCCCTGACCATGGTTCTGCCGGGTCTAAAAAACCTGCCTTCGGCCATCATCGGAAAAGACGGCACTATTGCCGTACGCTGGTCCTCTCATCCGCTGGTTGATGAGCTGGCAAAAATCTCACACCTCCCCCTGATCTCCACCAGTGCCAATTTAAGCGGTCAGCCGCCAACGACTAAAGCCGACCAACTCGACCCTCAACTTCTGGCATCCGTCGATCTCCTGATCGTTGCTGACAACAAAAACCTAAACCCGCAACCTTCGACTATCATTGATGTAAGAGTTGATCCACCGCTACTTTTGCGGGCCGGAGAGGTTGTGATATCTGAACTTTTAACATAAACAGAGACTATAAATTGCAAGACACTCCCCTGACGATTCCCCAAATCACCAAAAAACCCCAGGTTGTCGCCCTTTTTTCACAAGGGCTGGACAGTATTCTGGCAATTAAAATCATCCAGCAACAGGGCCTTAAAGTTCAAGCCATAAAGTTTATAACCCCTTTCTTCGGCTACGAGATCAAAGGCCACGAAGCAAAATTCTGCGACCAGGTCAAATCCGCCTATGCCATCAATCTCTCGATCATCGATTTGACTGACGACTACCTGCGCATGCTGGCCACACCTCAATATGGCTATGGCAAAAATTTCAATCCCTGTCTTGACTGTAAGATCATGATGCTCAATCAGGCCCGAATTTTGGCTGAGACCTGGCAAGCAGCAAGTATCGTTACCGGCGAAGTTGTGGGCCAACGCCCCTTTTCCCAACGCCGCGACACCATGCGCCGGATTGAAAAACTGAGCCTCACCGAAGGCCTGCTCCTACGCCCTTTAAGTGCTAAACTGTTAGCTCCAACTAAAGCTGAAGAGCTGGGACTTATTGACCGCGAGCAACTCTTTGATTTCAGTGGTCGCGGCCGCAAACCCCAGATCGCCCTGGCCGAAAAAATGGAGATCACCAACTATCCAACCCCGGCCGGAGGCTGCCTGCTCACCGATCCGGGCTTTGCCAAACGCGTAAAAACCCTCTATCAGGAAGGCATACCGACATCCACAGATCTCGATCTTTTAAAATTCGGACGTTTTTACCCCTTAGAAGGAACCTCGAACTTTATCATTGTCGGACGCCATCGCGACGACAATCAGCAACTCCTCAAAACCGCCGACCATAACTACTTTATCCTCCATCTGGATGAGATGGCAGGCCCGGTCGCAATCCTCAAAGGAAACAAACAACACCTCCCGCTCGCCGCCGAAAAACTCCGCCTCCACAGCAAGGCTAAAAACCTTAGTTCAGTCAAAGTTAAATGGCGGAAGGGAAGTAAATCAGGGGATTTGACGATTGAAACTACACAGGATTGATAAAAAAGGTAAAACATGGAAACTGAAAATCAGCTGCCGCAAATCAAAAAACTGACTCCGATGTTGCGGCAGTATATGTCTGTTAAGGAGAAGCATCTTGACAAACTGCTGCTCTTTCGTATGGGTGATTTTTATGAGATCTTTTTTGATGATGCCGCAATTGCAGCCCGTACTTTAAAAATCACGCTGACCAGCCGCAACAAGAAAAATGATGACGCGGTGCCGATGTGCGGCTTTCCCCACCATGCCGCAACCGGCTACATTGCAACCCTGGTTCAAGCCGGCCATAAAGTCGTTGTCTGCGATCAGGTTGAGGATCCGAAACTGGCCAAAGGCTTGGTTCGCCGAGAGGTGACCAAGATTATTACGCCGGGAGTTAATCTGGAGAGTGACAGTTTGACCCCTGATGAGGACAATTTTCTCGCCGCGATCTCGCATAGTGAGAAAAAAAATGAGCTCTTCGGTCTGGCCCTGCTTGATGTCAGCACCGGTAAATTCAGGGTTACGGAACTTTCCGATTTGGAAACCCTTCTCGACGAACTCGGACGCTGCGATCCGACTGAGATTCTCCTGCCCCCGGCGCGCACGGGTCAAGATCAGGAGTGGCAAAAAGAGATTCGTCAACAATTTGTCAAGGCTCATTTCACGCTGCGACAAGAGGGTGAATCGTTTTCTCCTGAACAAGGCCGGAAACTTCTCTGCCAACATTTCGGCACCCTCAACCTGGATGGTTTCGGCGGTCAGCATTTAGTCGGCCCGGGCGCTGGGGCGGCGGGAGCCGCCTTAGCCTACGCCAAAGAGACCCAAACCAACGCAAATCTCAACCATATCCAGGCAATCACCATCTATCGGCCATGCAACTTCATGCAGATCGACCGTAATGTCATCTTTAATCTTGAACTGCTTGGCACCATTCAGGAACAGAACAAACAGGGCAGTCTACTCGGGGTGCTCGACCATTGCCGAACCAGCATGGGCAGTCGACAGCTGAAGGAGTGGCTCCTCTTTCCCCTGCTCGACAAAGAGCTTATTGAACAGCGCCTCGATGCGGTTCAGATCCTGCTCGAAGAAAAAAGATGCCGCCTGCAACTGCAAACCCTGCTCAAAAAACTCTATGATCTTGACCGTCTGGCCGGGCGCCTGGCCGCCGCCAAAGCCACCGGCCGCGATCTTTTAAGTCTCAAAGACTCTTTGGCCCTGATACCCGAGATCAAAGAGCTGCTCAACAATCTGCCGCTTCAGCCGATTCTGATTAACCAGGCCCTGCAAGAGCTGCACGAGCTCAAAGAACTGACGGAAAAAATAGAGCGTTTTCTCCTGCCCGAGCAACCCATCTCAATTACCGAGGGCAAGCTCATCAACAACGGCATCGACGCTAATCTTGATGAACTGCGCTTAATCAGCAAAAGCGGTAAACAATGGCTCATTGAATATGAACAAAAGGAGAAGGAGAGGAGTGGCATCAACGGCCTGAAAGTCCGTTTCAACCGGGTTTTCGGTTACTATATTGAGGTAACCAAAAGAAATTTTGATCAGGTTCCGCAAGATTACCAGAGACGCCAGACGTTGACCAATGCCGATCGCTTTATTACGCCGGAATTAAAAGAGTACGAAGAGAAGATCTTAGGTGCGGAAGAAAAAATCAATACCTTAGAGCTTGAAATCTTTCTCGGCTTACGCCGGGAAGCCGCCCTGGAAATTGGCCGCATCCGGGAGTCTGCTTTGCGCCTGACCCTCTTTGATGTCATCTGCAGTCTCGCCGAAGTTGCTGATGAGCGCCACTATTGCCGACCCGAGATTATCAGCGACCGACAAATCCTGGAGATCGAAGATGGCCGGCACCCGGTGATTGAATCGTTGAGCGAGAATTTTGTCCCCAATGATACCTCTCTCAGTGGCGACGATGAACAGCTCTGGATTATTACGGGCCCCAACATGGCCGGAAAATCTACATTTCTCAGACAAAACGGACTCTTTGCCTTAATGGCTCAGATGGGCGGTTTTGTCCCGGCGAAAGCCGCAAAGATAAGTATTTTTGATCATATCTTCACCAGAGTCGGGGCCTCCGACAACTTAAGTCGGGGTCTTTCAACTTTCATGGTTGAGATGACTGAAACGGCCCGCATTCTTCATCAGGCAACCGCAAAAAGTTTGATTATTCTCGACGAGATCGGTCGGGGCACCAGTACCTTTGACGGCTTAAGTCTGGCTTGGGCCATCGCCGAAGAGATCCACGAAAAACTTGGCAGTTTGACCCTCTTTGCCACCCATTACCATGAACTTTGCGAACTTGAGCTGATCAAGACCCGAATCAGAAATTACAATGTCGCGGTTCAGCAACGGGCCGACGGCATCACCTTTTTACGCCGCATCATCAAAGGAGCAACCAACCACAGTTATGGGATTGAGGTCGCCAAGCTGGCCGGTATTCCGCAACCGGTACTGGAAAAAGCCCAACAAATTATGACAAATCTGGAAACGGCCGAGATTGCGGCTGGGGGAAATCTGAGGATAACCGGCAAGAGTGTGCTGACGAGCCGGACAAATGGACAACAGAGCGGCTATCTGCCCTTTTTAGAACCACCTCCGGCGACACCGAACAACCCGGCGGAGAGCAAAGTTGCCGAGCTCATAAAAAAACAGGACCTTAACCGAATAACTCCGATCAAGGCCCTGACTATACTTGAAAAGCTACAGAAGATGTTGGGAAAGTAACTATTTCAACGTATCCCGGTGAGCCTGTTCCTTGGCGGCCAAGTCGGCAAAATTTGTTTTTTTCAGACTTTTCACCAAATCTTCCTGCACCAGAGCCAGCTCTTGACGAACCGGGCAAAACCTCATCCGATCACAAACATTATAGCCATCAAGACAGATATTGAGCTTGATATCACCCTCTACCGCCTCGACCACATCGCAAAGCGTCACATCTTCCGGCTTGCGGGCCATTGAGTAACCACCTTTTTTCCCACGATGTGAAATTACGATCCCGGAACGGCTCAGACTCTGAAAAATCCGAGCCAGAAAGCCAACCGGCACATCCATCTCCCGAGCGACTTCGGGAATTACGATAATCGAACCTGCGGGCTGCATCGACATATAAACAACCCCGCGAATCGCATAATCTGAAGCTCTTGTTAATTTCATATTCCTATCACCTTATTCCTGACTTAACACTCTCTATAATCACAAAGACTACTTAAGAACACAATTAGTTTACCATAACTTGACAATTAATATTATATTTACAGTTCTTTGTCAAGTTATTTATTACTACTATTAAGATCATAAAGGTATTTTAAACCTTTAAGCGTGAGAAATTCATCTACATCATCAATGATTGTAGTCTCTCTCTCTACAATTTTAGCCAATCCACCGGTAGCAACCACCACGAGATCAAGTTTTAATTCAGCCTTAATCCGGGCAACCAGACCTTCAACCAGCGCGAGATAACCATAAACAACCCCCGATTGCATGCAGTGAACCGTATTTTTGCCAACCACATCTCGGGGCCGAATCAACTCAACCCGGGGCAGTTTCGAAGCCCGCTGACAAAGAGCCTCCATTGAGATATGCATACCGGGAGCGATAACCCCGCCGACATACTCCCCCTTTTCCGAGACACAATCAAAAGTTGTCGCCGTACCAAAATCGATAATCACCATCGCCTGTTTATGTTTCTGATAGGCCGCCACGGCGTTAACGATACGATCAGCACCAACCTCACGCGGATTATCAAGCAAAATCGGCAAACCGGTTTTAATCCCCGGGCCGACCACCAGCGGTCTAAAATGAAAATATTTGCTCGCCAATCCCATAAGTTCATTGAGAACCGGCGGGACGACACAGGAGATCATCATCCCGGTAACTTCCCGGCGATCAGCATCGAGAGAACGAAAGAACTCATGCAGAAGAATTATATACTCATCCCGAGTCCGACTCGTAGAGGTTGAGATGCGCCAGTTATCAAGCAGCAGATCATCTCGATAGAGACCTAAAACGGTGTGCGTGTTACCAACATCAATTACCACTAACATTGTAAAATCCTTTTTCTAACCAAGCTTCACCCGACGCAAAAGCTATCGTTTGCCCATCTTTAGTAGTCGCTAAAAGGCGGCCCGAATCATCAATCGAGTGAGCCTGACATTCTCTTTTCCGATCACCGGAATTGATGACAACATCTTTTTCAGCAAGAAAAAAATTACGGTTAATAAGCTCCCGAATCGATCCCTGCAAACCCTCCCGGTAAAACCTCTCCTCGAAAACCGCCAACTCTTGTAAAATTCTATCCAAGAGTTCGGAAAGATCAAAATCCCTAGCACATTCACAGCTTAAAGAGGTAACCATACCCTGCAACTCGGGAGGGAAATCTAAAACCTTAACATTAACATTGAGCCCGACCCCAACAATAACAAATTCCGCCTTGTGCGATACGGGCATCATTTCAGCCAGAATGCCCGCCATTTTTCGCCCCTGACAAAGCAGATCATTGGGCCATTTAATCTCAAGGCCGGAACATTCTTCACTAAGAACCGTCCACAAAGCGGCAGCCGCCACCAAAGAGAGTTGCGGCACCTGATCAAGTGGCAAAAGAGGTCGCAAAAGCACCGAAAAATAGAGGTTCATCCCGGCCGGTGAATGCCATTGCCGACCCCGGCGGCCGCGTCCTGAAAGCTGCTGATCGGCCACCACGACCGCTCCATGCGGTGCCCCATCAAGGGCTTGCTGCCAAAGATAACGGCTGGTTGAGTCCAAACTCTGAAATGATGCCACTTCAGTCCCCCAGGGACTGGAAAAAGGCTCTATCACGAAACCAGATCGAGCGATATATCGATGGCCGGTGCCGAATGCGTCAAAGCCCCAACCGAGATAAAATCAACCCCGGAAGCTGCCACCTGGGCCACGTTATCAAGAACAATGCCGCCGGAAGCTTCAAGTTTAATTGCCGGAAACCCGTCGCGGACAAAATTAACCGATTCGCGCAAAAGCGCGTCATCCATATTGTCGAGCAAGATAATATCAGCCCCAAAACGGGCCGCCATTTTGACCTCGTCAAGATTTGCGGCCTCGACCTCAATCTTCAAACCATGCGGGGCCACGCGCAGGGCATGATCAATCGCATTAAGAATCGAACCCGCCGCCCGGATATGGTTATCCTTGATCAAAATTCCATCAAAAAGGCCATGCCGATGATTCCTCGCCCCGCCAACCTGAACCGCATATTTTTCGAGCGAACGCCAGCCCGGCGTCGTTTTCCTGGTATCAACGATTTCGGCCTGAAAATCTTTAACTGCGGCGACAAAACGGGCCGTTAAAGTGGAAATCCCACAAAGACGCTGAACAAAATTCAAAGCTACGCGTTCGGCCATCAAAATGGAGATAACATTGCCGGTTACCAGCATCAGCGGTTCCCCATCTTTTAGCTGATCACCATCCGCAACCCGTTCCTCAAGCTTAAGTGATGGGTCAAGGGTACGAAAGACTAACCCTAAAACCTGAATACCGGATGCCACACACTCCTGTTTAGCCTTGATCAAGGCCCGAGCTTGCGTACCCGGCGGTACGGTTGACAGAGTTGTCACATCACCTGAACCGAGATCTTCCTCCAGAGCCATTTTGATCAGTTTTTCAGTCGCAAACATAATTACCACTCCTGGTACGGCGTTAGCGGAAACGTTACTTTCGCGTGCGCCTATAGCACATAAGTAAAACTAAAAACAATCCGCTGGAACCCTCACTTTTTCAATTGAGTCTTGATTTTTAAATTTAACTCTATTAAAGTTTTGCTATAAATTAAAACTGATAACAGAGAACATTGCTTCGCCCTCACTAACGGGGTCACATCTTGACAAATGGCGGATTAAAACTTTGGTTTCACACGAACCTTCCGGTCGCCAAGTGTCAAGAAATGACCCCAGCCGAGACAGGTCGAACAAAAACCGCGACAAAACTTCACTTTATCGAGGTGATCACTTTGCAAGAAACAGGTTTTTCCCATAAAGCAGCCGCTCTAAAACCATTTATGGCGATGGATATTCTTGAACGAGCTCAGGAATTAGAGCGCGAAGGCCGGTCAATTATCCATCTGGCGGTAGGTGAACCCGATTTTCCGACGCCAAAAGTGATTAAGGAGGCTGCGGTAAAAGCCCTTGACGCTGACAAGACTCACTACACGCACAGCTTGGGAACCTTTGAGTTACGCCAGGCCATCGCCGATTACTACTTGAAACGCTACCGGGTTAAGATCAACCCTGAACAGGTTCTCGTCACCTCAGGTACCTCTCCGGCCCTGATGCTGGCCTGTGCCGCACTGCTCAATCCCGGCGACAAAGTTATGGTCAGCGATCCCGGCTACGCCTGTTACGGCAATTTCATCTCTTATTGTGACGGCACCCCGCAATTTATCAACGTCTACGAGGATAACGGTTTTCAATACGAACCCCAAATCTTGAAAAAAAGTATCTCGCCACAAACCAAAGCGATCATGATTAATTCACCGGCCAACCCGACCGGCAATCTCTTGGAGGCCAACCGCATGCGCGAACTGGCCGCCTTGGGTATCCCGCTGCTCTCCGATGAGATCTACCACGGTCTGGTTTACGAAGGCGAGGAACATTCAATCCTGGAGTTTACGGATAACGCCTTTGTCTTCAATGGTTTTTCCAAACTCTATGCCATGACCGGCTGGCGTCTGGGCTACCTTATAGCGCCGCCTCGTTTCATGCGAACCCTGCAAACCCTACAGCAGAACTTTATGATCTCGGCCAGCCATTTCGGCCAGGTTGCGGCCCTGACGGCTTTAACTTCGCCTGAAGTCGACAAAGATCTCGAAAAAATGCGCAAAATCTATGATGAACGCCGCCGTTTCATGCTGCAAAGGGTTCGAGAAATCGGTTTGCACGTCGCAGTCCCGCCAACCGGAGCCTTTTATATTTTTGCCAATGCCAAAAAATTCACCTCCGACACCTATAATTTTGCTTTTGAGATCCTCGAAAAAACCGGTGTCGGCGTCACTCCGGGAATCGATTTCGGCAAAAATGGCGAAGGTTATCTGCGGTTTTCCTATGCTAACTCACTGGAAAACATCGCTGAAGGAATGAATCGGTTAGAGCGCTTTCTTAACCAGTAGAGTAGGGAGGGAAGTCCCCTCCCCCTCCTCAAACCGGACATGCGGATTTCCCGCATCCGGCTTTCCTGAAGGCTCTTGCCTCAGGCATGCACATTTACCAAAGTTATGCTACAGATAAAT
>JAYEGS010000080.1:0-4550 GCA_034659215.1 Pseudomonadota bacterium
TCACTGGCTCTAAGTGACGCCTGGCAGCGCCGCCAACTCAGTAATCTGGAGAGTTTTAAAAATTGGTGTCGCCGGATTGCGGAAGAGATAGCCGGTCAACCATTGGAAGATGTGCCGCATCTCTATAATGGTCCTGAACTTCCCAAGCCTCTGCGGCTTGCATTAGAAGCTTTGGTTTATGGCGTTGAGGTTCGGGATCACACCATTTCTGATTGACCATTTTCTGGAGAGTTCAGTACTTCACTTATAACTTTATCGAGTTCGTCAAAATTAAACGGTTTCGGCACCATCGCTGTAAACCCGTACTCTTTGAAATTGGCCATTACCGGATCATTGGAATAACCACTGGAGACGATTACTTTAGCTTCACTGTTGATCTCTAGTATTTTTTTGACCGCTTCTTGACCACCCATGCCTCCGGGAATTGTCAGATCCATAATTATTATATCCACCGGGGCACTGCTTGCTTGTAATTCAGTATAGAGTCTGACTGCTTGTGCACCATCTGAAACCACTACAACATCATGACCAAGATGAGTAAGTATCTCTTCCGTTACCTCTAGAATGACCTCCTCATCATCCATAACCATTATTTTGCCGCAGACATTTTTCAATGGTATCTCTTCTGTTTTTGCTGCACAGGGTTGAACCGGGCCGGTAGCCGGAAGATAAATGGTGAAAATCGTTTTCCGGCCGAGTATGGACTCTACGGAGATATCTCCCTTGTGCTTGCTGATAATGGAGTGACAGACGGCAAGCCCCAAGCCGCTGCCAGTGGTTTTGGTGGTAAAGTAGGGCTCAAAAATATTTTCCAGTATTTCCGGCTCTATACCAACGCCGTTGTCTTTAATCTTAACCTGAACATATTTCTCATTTTTGAGTGTTGCCGGAAGAAGTTGCATTTTGTCGTCAATATTAGAGCAGCTGATTTCAATCGTACCGCCATCGGGCATGGCTTGCTTGGCATTGATAATCAGATTTTGAATAACCTGACTTACCTGTCCCGGATCAACATCAACCGCCCAGAGATCATCTGAAAGATTGTAGATGCACGCAACATTACTACCACTTAAAACAAAATTTGTCGGTTCCGTGATCAGCGTCTCCAGAGATGTTTCCTCTCTTGCCGGCTCGCCACCTTTGGCGAAAGTAAGCAGTTGTTTAGTGAGTCCTTTTGCCCGTAGAGCCGCTTTTTCAGCCTCACTGACCAGGGAATAGGATCTGTTATTGGGGTCAATAAACTCTCTGGCGAGGCTCAGGTTACCGATAACCGCGACCAGAATATTATTGAAATCATGAGCTATGCCGGCAGCCAGCACCCCGACCGATTCCAGCTTCTTGACTTTAAGCAGTTCTTTTTCCCGGAGCAGCTCTTTGGTTACGTCACGAAAGACCAGAACCGTGCCGATAATTTTATTCTCCTGGTCACGAATCGGTGCACCACTATCGGCAATATTTCGTTTGATGCCGGTTTTGTCAACCAAAACAGTACGATTTTCCAGGCTGATGATTTCGCCCGAAGCCAGGATTCTCTCAACCGGGCTTGCACAAGGGTTACAAGACTCTTCGTCGATAATCTTAAAAACTTCGGAGACCGGTCTGCCCTCTGCCTCTACTTGGCCCCAACCGGTTAGATCTTCAGCAATTTTATTGAGTAAAACAACCTTACCACTTATATCAGACGTAATAACGCCATCTCCGATACTGTGCAAGGTTACCAGTAAACGTTCGTGTTCAGCAGCCAGCTTTTTTTCCGCCCTCTCTTTCTCTTTGGTTCGTTCAGATATTGATAGAATCATTTGCTCAAAGGCGATTGACATCGTCCCGATTTCATCTTTGGATATATTTTTATTGTACATCTTGATCTTGCAACTGAGAGCTTTTAAATTCTCCTGCCGGTAGCTATTCATCATATTGCTGACATCAACTACAGGTTGCAGAATCCACCGGTTCGTAAAAACAAAATAGATCAAGCTGGTTATAGCAATAGCGATGATGAAAATCCCCAGAAAATAGAGGATACTGTTTTTGAGCTGCTGTTGAAGGTATTTCTTGGTAATGCCGACCCTGATTAATCCTAAGGCGTTCCCGTCCACACTTAGAGGGGTTATAAATTCAGATTGTCCTCGGTTTAGATGATCTTGCTGGATTGAACTTGCAACACTTTGTCTGAAACGCTCCCCGATCTCTTCAGAAGAAAGATTGAGTTTCGGGGTTTTACCAATCGAGGCAATGATTCGTGCGGTCGGGTCATAAATTTCAATGTAGGCAATTTCCGGGTTTTTTCGATAAAGTGTTTCAATGATTTTACCGGTTCTATCGTAAGCTATAGTGTTTACAACCGGGTCAACACAGGTTGTTTCCAGGATTTCACGAATGAGTACTGATTTATTGATGAAGGCTTTTTCAAAACTACTCTTTTGCAGGTGATAATATGAAAGGATTATGAAGATAAAGAGCAAGGTTATGGAGAGAAGGTGTAACAAAAGAAGCTTGTCAAAAAGGCCGAACCTTGTTTTTTCCGTTATTTGTTTGCTTTTCATACTACGATTACCGTTTTGGGGATGGTTTTCTTACTGATGGATACCGGACTGTATTCGCGGCCGCTGCCGGAGGCCAGATGGCAACCATTCGGCCTTCTTGAATCTGTACAAGTGCCATTTTATGACCGATATTCATTCCCCGGGCATCGTATTTTATCTTGCCGTAAAAAGTATCAATATTTAACTGCCGGAGATTTTGTAAAACCTCTCCGGCATCCAGGCGGCTGCATTTTTCCAAGGCCAACTGATAGATCACACCGGTTGCGCTGGATTGAGCATCCTGATAGGTTGGTAGCTGGTCATATTTATCGACAAACTCTTTCACATAGTCGGCCGGAGTCCCGAAAACAGGCCCTTGAAAAGAACTTTCCGCAACCCATTGGGTTACCCCGATCATTCCTTCCGCTCCAGAGCCAACATCTTTTACATAATTAATTTCAGATGGCCCAATCGTCATGACCACGACCTTGGGATGCAACTCTTTGATTTTTGATAATTGTCGGCTGAAGTCAACAGCGTCCTGATAGTGACTTGTGAGAATGATAATGTCGGGTTGTTTTTCTACCATCTCAAGCAGGTAGGGAAGAAAGTTGGCAGTTTTTTCATCAACAATCTCGAAATATACCTCCTCAATATTTCTTGTGGCGGCCCAGATCTGAACCCCTTTAGCCACGCTTCGGGTAAAAAGTTTATCCGGGGTTAGTAAGGCATAGGTTTTTGGCGCCGGTTCGAGTTTTGATATCATATCGAAAAAATCTTTAAACCACCAGCTGGCCGAAGTTTGAGTCGCGAATGTGAGGTGTTGATTCCGGGTGAATATAGCATCGGATGCACCCCCTGATTCGATCATGATTTTACCATATTTCTCGGTTATCTCGCTGGCGGCCAAGTTGAAACCACTGGTGAAAGGACCTAAAATGAAATCCACCTCATCTTCAACAATCAATCTCGTAATATTTTCTCTGACTTTTTCAATCTGGCTGTTATCATCGTAATATTTGATTTTGACCTGGTATGATTTATTGCCAATTTTTATGCCGCCTTTTTTATTGACATGTTCCTGCCAGAGATCGTAGCCTTCGATAACATTTCGACCTTCGACCCGAAAGCGGCCGGTTTTTGAGATGGATACACCGAAATGGATGGCTTTTCGGTTTGAGCGTTCGGGAAGGGGGGATAAATTGTAAGCAGAATCAGACCCGGCATCTTTAGTTATTTCGCGTTCTTGAGGAGTTGGCTCATCTTGTTGACTGATCAATACAAACGATATTCCCAAAGTTACCGTCAGCAAAAATATAATCAGTATTTTTTTCTGCATATATGCCTCTATAATAGATATTGTATATATGTTTTACAGCCGTTAACCGGATTTGTCAATAACCGTGTTTGATGCATGGCTTTTTTGTCAGCCAAGAGAGTTGAGTAAAAATATCTTCTTACAGAGTCTGGTAATAGAGGTGAGGGTTAGCTACCCGGCCGATTTTGTCGAAAGTGACTTCTTCCGCTTCAAGCAGAGCTCTTTTCATCTGAGAACCGCCCCCAAAACCGCCAAGAGTGCAATCGGAACGTATCACCCGGTGACAGGGGATCAGGATGGGGAACGGGTTGGTCGCCAAAGCGGTGCCGACGGCCCGGGCGGCTTTGGGTTTGCCGAGATGTGCGGCCAGAAGGCCATAAGAAGTGACATTTCCGTGTGGAATCGCATAGTCAGCCAGTAACACTGCTTTCTGGAAGGACGAGCAGGTCTCCAGCCTGAGCAGCTCGAGAGAGAATGTGATCTTTTTTCCGTTTAGGTAGGCCGCAATCTCAGAACATACGGTATCTATCTCGGGACAGAAGGCGCTGGTGATGCCGGGATATAGTTCGGTCGCTTTCTGGCCAGCTGAAAATTTGGGACTGGAGATGATGATCCTGGCAATTTGCGGCTGTCCATTAAGTTTCGACCAGATCAGAACTATAGGGCCATAGGATGAGGTTTTAACGATGGTTTGGTGGATCATATACCCT